>JAFUWX010000071.1 GCA_017471025.1 Bacteroidales bacterium | reverse complement strand
TCTCCACATCCGGGTGGAAGGTGATGGTCGTACCCGTATCCGTGCAGGTGCCGGTCACCTCAACCGGGGTGATGGGCTTGCCCTTGGAATACTTCTGCACGAAAATCTGCCCCTCGCGGTGCACCTCGGCGACCAGCAGGTCGGACAGCGCGTTCACGCAGGACACGCCGACGCCGTGCAGACCGCCGGACACCTTGTAGTTCGACTTGCTGAACTTACCGCCGGCATGCAGGACCGTCAGCACCACTTCCAGGGCGGAACGGTGCTCCTTGGGGTGCATGCCCGTCGGGATACCGCGGCCGTTGTCGGTCACGCGGATGGAATTGTCTTCCAGGATGGTGACATCGATATCGTTGCAGTATCCGGCCATGGCTTCGTCGATACTGTTATCGACCACCTCATAGACCAGGTGGTGAAGACCGCGCTCGCCGATATCACCGATATACATGGACGGCCGCTTGCGTACCGCCTCCAGTCCTTCCAGCACTTGGATGCTACTTGCGGAATACTGTTCTTCCGCCTGCTTCATCTCCTCGTTTTCAATCATATATTATCCGAATTTTGAATCCTTTCAAGCCTTCTGTGTGAAGGCCGCCTTAAACCGTGCGAAGTTAGCAAAAAAACTTGAAAAAACCATGCTTTCGCCGGGGAATCTTACAGGGTGAAGGTCAGGCCCGCCGTGACGGTCAGCCCGGACTCCGTGTACATCGGAATCCGCTGGATCGTCATGTTCAGCAGATTGCCCGTCTCCAGCCAGAAACTCAGGCGGCGGGTCACGACGAATTCCCCGAAAACGCCCAGGTCCACCCAGCCCGGCACCCGGACCGCGACGGCCGAATACGACAGGGCAGGCAGCGGGGCGGCGATGCCGGCCCGGGCCGAAGCGCCCTCGACGCGGAGCCCGCCGATGATGCGGTCGTTCCAGTTGTAGGTGCCGCGCACCATCGCGGTGAAGGGCGCGGGGCCGAAGCCCGGCTTCTCTTTCTTGTACAGGTCCGTCCAACGATACGACAGGACGCCTTCCACCAGGAAAGGCTTCGCATCCCAGACCGCCTTGAGGTCGGCGAAGGCCATCTGATAATCCGCATAGCCGACGCCGGGCATCAGGTCGGACGGCAGGTTGCCCGTCCGCATCTTTCCGAAGAATACGTTTTCCACGCGGCCGTTCTTGACCAGTTTCCAGCCACCGGAGAGGTCATAGCGGAATTTCGGCGTAATATTGCCGCGCATGCCCAGGCGGGCGTTCACCCGCTCGGCCGTCAGGTCGCAGAAAGGCCCGGCTCCCCTGCCCATCCGGGGATGGAAGAAGTGGTTGGCGTCTTTCTGGACGGAATAGCCGTATATCGTATCACCGCCGGTCACGTCCGCATACAGGTCGATGTAATTCTGCCACAGGACGAAGTCGGCATGGACTTCGGGATAGAGGAACTGCCCCTTGGTGGGTTTGAGCGGATAGCCCTGATACACATCGTCATCGGCCATGGACATGGAGATTTTCACGCCCAGGGACAGGTTGACGCCGGAGAGGTTCAGCACATAGCGCGGCGTGATGTTGAAGTTGCCGGCCGAGGAGTTCAGCATTCCCCCATAGACGGACAGACCCAGGGCCGCATCCACCAGCAGGCGGTTATGGCTGCCGATAACCGGGCCGAAGGTCCCCCGCAGGGCGATGTCGTGGGCCCGGAGGGTCTGGAAGCCCTCGCCGGCGAAGGCGATGTCGTCCGCCCCGAAGCGGTACGCGAGGTTCGCGTCGTAATACATGTAATTGCTGCCCAGGTCTTTGGACTTCACGCCCAGGCGCAGGTCGGCCGCATTGTAATTGCTCTTTTCATACAGGGAGGTATTCAGCCCGTAATAGCCGGCGTCGAAGGTGAAGGCGCCCTCGCCCCATTCCAGCAGGCCGTTCGCGCCGACGCGGGTACACAGGTCATAGCCCTGGTAATCCGGGTCCGGCGTCGTCTCGACGGCCTTCTCGTGGTTGGACAGGAGGAACAGCGGCGCTTTCGTGTCCGCCGCCCGCCGCGTCACGAAGAGCCGGCGGTAGGTGCCGAGATAGGAATGATGCTGCGCATAGACATTCATCGTGAAGGCCTTCTGATGGAAGGGCGTCCAGATGAGGTCGAAGGTCGGATGCAGGGCATAACCGGCCCCGGCACGGACATACAGGGTCCGGGCGTCGTAGGCATCCGGCTGCGGCGTCATATCGACCACATAGGGCTTGAACGCATAGACTCCGCGGTAGGGGTTGTCGAACACGGAATAGTCGAAGCGCAGGTCAAACCGGGTCAGGGAATCCGGCAGGGCCATTTCCTGGGCCGGCTTGTGGATTTCCAGCAGTTTGCCGTCGAATATGTTGGTCACTTCCACCGTAGGGTTGAGGTCCTGGGCCAAGGCCGGCAGGACGGCGGCGGACAGAAGGGCTGTCAGGATATAGTGATTCGCTTTCATGATTCGCATGTTATTTACCCATTTCGGTCAGTTTGTCCAGGCGGAGCCGGACGGCTTCCGGGATATCGTCGCTGCCGGAGGACGGGGTGTAGCCGTCCCGGATGCTTTCGAAGGTGGCGCGGGCCTGGTGGAAATCGCCCGATTCCACGAAGGTGTCGCCCAGGGTCAGGAAGGACTTCGCCAGCCAGTAGGTCTGGGGCGTACCGCTGTCGGACAGGGCATAGACCCGTTCTTCCACATCCTTGAACTTGCCGCGGTCGTAGCTGTCGAGGATCAGCATGTAGGCCGCCTCGGCGCCTTCGGCATGGACCGGGTCCGCGGCCAGGGATTCGAGCAGTTTCACGGCTTCTTCGCGGTTGCTGCTGGCCAGGAGGGCCTTGGCCCGGATATAGCGGGCTTCACGGGCGTCGCCGTCGGGGAGGGAAGGGGTGCTTTCCACCAGCGCGGCATACTTGATGGCGTTGCCGTAATCCTTGCCTTCATAGGCCGAACGCATCATGCCCTGGAGGGCCAGGAACTTGTTGCTTTCGATCCGGGCGACCCGGTGCAGGTTGTCGAAGCCGGCGAAGGCGTCCGCATACCGCTCCAGGCTGAAGGACAGGCGGGCGTAATGGGAGGAGGCCAGCTCGGTAAAGGAGCTGCTTCCGTCGTCCATCACCTTCTTGTAGAAGTCGCAGGCCTGCTCCTTGCGGTCCAGGTTGCGGTAGCATTCCGCCTCATAGAACCAGCAGTTGGCCAGGTACTTGCCGGAAGGATAACGCTGGCGGTAGCTCTGCAGCGAGACCAGGGCCTTCTGCCAGTTGCCGGCCAGGTAAATCTGTTCGGCACCATTGAAGAGCATCTCTTCCTTGTCCTGCTCGCTGGCGGGACTGCCCGTGCCCAGGGATTCGATATAGGCCAGGTATTTTTCCGGCTCCTGACGGGCCTGATAGATGGATTCGATGGCGAGCAGCGCATCCGCCGACCAGGTCGTGGAAGGCATCGTCTTCACGACTTTCTTGTAATAATCCAGGGCCTTGTCGTATTCCGCGGCATTCTTGGCCACCGTACCCAGGCCGATCAGGCCGCGGGCGATGTAGGTACTGTCGTGCGCATCCCGGACCAGTTTCTCGAAGGCGACCGCGGCGGGCGCATCCTTGCGGGCGTCCAGGTAGCTCCGGCCCAGCTCATACAGGGCCTCGGCATAGAAGGGCGTCTCGGGATTGGCCTTGTTGACATAGGAAAGCATCTCGATCTTGCGGTCGGCATTGCCGGTCAGGCCGTAGGAGATGCCACACTGGTAGTAGGGATACAGGTCCTCCACGCCGGTATAGTCGGCGATGGCCTGCTGATAGGCGGTGATGGCGGTCGCATAGTTCTTGCGCGTGAAGTAGCAGTCGGCCTTGCGCAGGCGGGCATCCTTGAGGAAGGTCTCGTCGCCGCTTTTCAGGTATTCGTCGAACCACTTCGCGGCCAGCTCGTAATTGTTTTCCTTGAAGTAGCAGTACGCGATGTTGTAGGGGATATATTTCCCTTCCTGCTGCCCGTCCAGGGCGGAGAGGTTGTACAGGTCGGTATAGATGGCCCGGGACTGGGTGAAGAGGTCGTCCCGGAAATAGGATTCGGCCAGCCAGTAGCGCGACAGCTGGTTGAAGGGCGCGTGCTTGTCGGAATAATAGGCCGCCGCCTTCAGGCAGGGCACGGCGTTTCGCCAGGACCCGTTACGAATCAGCTGATTGGCCCGCAGGTAATTGGCTTTCATGTAGTTGGACCGCATGTCCGGGTCCAGCTCGTCGATGTTGTCATAGGCCGCGACGGCTGCCGCGTAATCGTGGTTGTGCAGGGCCGCCAGAGCCTGATAGGCATACACGGAATCCCCACGCTTCTTGTCGGAATAGGCCGCCAGGTATTTGTCGAAAACGCTGCCGTCGCCGTTGAGGTCGAAGCTGAGCTTGGCGTAGTTGAAGAAGGCGTCTTCCTGGATCTCGGGATTGAAGGAGACGGCGCTGGCCTGCTTGAAAGCCTCCAGGGCCGAGACCTTGTCGCGGGTCTTGATGTAGCTGTAGGCCAGGTTATAATTGGCCGCCTGCCCGAGGGAATCGCTGCGGTCCGTCATCCGGGAATAGTTGTCGATGGCGCCGGCATAGTCCCCGACGGCATAGAGCAGCGAACCGGCGTAGAAGAGGTCGCCCCGGTCTTCGGAAGAGACGCTGCCGATGGCATCGAAATATTTCTTGGCGGTCTGGGCATCCCCCTTGACCAGATAGGCCTCGGAAATGATGCGGGCCAGGTGCTCCTGCCGGTCTTGCGGCACCTTGTCGTACATCTCGGCGCCATGGTCGATGACATAGTCATAGTCCCCGTCCATGAAGCGGCATTCCATGATGTAATAGCGGCTGATGTCGGCAAAGCGGGGGTCGCCCGCGGACAGTTCGAACCAGGGAATGGCCTCCCGGAAACGCTCCTGCTCATAGTAGATATAGCCGGTGGCATAGCGCGCAGGGGCGGTATAGTCGCACAGGGGCAGGTCTTCCAGCTGGCCGAAGCCGAACAGGGCGCCGTCGGTATCCCCGACCTGGAAATCGGAATAGGCGGATTTGAAGAGGTATTCCGCCTTCCATTCGGCCGGAATGTTCTCCTTGCCGACCTGGTCGAAGGCCTTGGACGCCTGGTCGTAACGCGCCGCGTCGAAGAGGTTCAGCGCATGGCGCCAATACAGCTTCGGTTCGAGGCCCGAGCAGGGATACCGTTCCAGGTAATTGTCCATCAGGATATCGTATCCCTCCGACTGCATGCAGACGGCGCAGAGGACGGCGTAACCTTCGGCCTGCGGATCGGCCGCGAGGTCCTCAAAGACGGTACGGGCCTGGGCGTACATCCCTTTTTCGTACAGCGACAGGGCGTATTTGAAGTCCCGCCCGCCGTCCTGGGCGGTCAGCGTCCCTCCCGCGAGCAAAGCGGCCAGGACCGTACTCAGAATCGTGTATTTCATAAAAAATCCTATTTATCCAATAAACTTACAAATTTAAGCATTTTTTCCGTATATTTGCCTAAATTACCAAACAGAATAAACCATGGCGGATACAAATCCTGTTCCTGTCATTTCTTTTCAGGGCGTTGACATCACCGGCGGCGACAATGTCGTCATCTACGGCCTGGATATGGACGTATTACCCGGCGACTTCGTGTATATCGTCGGCAAGGTCGGTACCGGCAAGACTTCCATCATCCGCACGATGATCGCGGAAAACCCGGTGAAAAAGGGTTCCGCCGTCGTCTGCGGGTACCAGCTGGGCGGTATCCGCGAAAAGGAGATCCCCTTCCTGCGCCGCAAGCTGGGCGTCGTCTTCCAGGATTTCCAGCTGCTGATGGACCGCACGGTCGAGGACAACCTCTCCTTCGTGCTGCGCGCCACCGGCTGGAAAGACGCAGATGCCATCGGCAAACGGATCCGGGAAGTCCTTTCGGATGTGGGGATGGAGCGCAAGGCCCACAAGATGCCGCACCAGCTGTCCGGCGGCGAACAGCAGCGCATCGCCATCGCCCGCGCCCTGCTCAACCGTCCGGAGGTCATCATCGCGGACGAGCCCACCGGCAACCTGGACAACGAAACGGCGGACGGCATCATGCGCCTGCTGACCGGGATCAACAAGGAGGGCACCGCTATCGTCATGGTCACCCACAACCGGGGTATCTTCGAGAAATACCAGGGCCGCACCTTCGTCTGCAAGGACGAGAAATGCCTGGAACAGAAAGACGTCGAAGTCATCGACCTGGCCCTGACGATATGACACGCAAAGAGCGCTACACCGGCATCATCGACTGGTTCAGCCGCAACATGCCCGTGGCGGAGACGGAACTCCGCTATGAGAATCCCTTCCAGCTGCTGGTGGCCGTCATCCTGTCGGCCCAGTGTACGGACCGCCGGGTGAACCAGACCACCCCGGCGCTTTTCGCCCGCTACCCGGACGCCGCCGCCCTGGCCGGGGCGACCCCGCAGGCGCTTTTCCCCCTCATCCGTTCGGTCTCCTATCCGAACAGCAAGACGGACCACCTCATCGGCATGGCCCACAAGCTGATGAGCGATTTCTGCGGGGAGGTTCCCTCAGACATCGACGCGCTGATGACCCTGCCGGGCGTCGGACGCAAGACCGCCAGCGTCATCGCTTCCGTCGTGTACAAGCAGCCCGTCATCGCCGTGGACACCCATGTCCTGCGCGTATCCCACCGCCTGGGCCTCTCTGACGGAAAAACGCCGGATGCCGTACAGAACGACCTCCAGCGTCATATTCCCGAAGACAAACGGGCGATTTCCCATCATTGGCTCATCCTGCATGGCCGTTACACCTGTACGGCCCGCAGTCCGCGCTGCGCCAGTTGCGCACTGACGCCCTTCTGCCGGGAATATGCCCGGATGCAGAAGGGCGCCGTGAAAAAGGATTAACGGACCAGGTTGCCCGCCCAGTCCACCGGGAAGCGGTGGAAAGGATCGGCGGCCGCATCCAGCAGCACGCAGAATTCGCAACGCGTCACCGGCCGTTCCAAGTCGATGGCATGGATACCCAGGCCCACCAGTTCGTCGGGGCCGAGGGTCCGTCCGGACAGGACAGACACCAGATTCAGGGCGTCCTGCATGGACACGATACCGGCGTTGTCCCCTTCTATGCCGATATTATCGCCATAATAATCAGACAGATACACCTCATCCACCTTCAGCGGGTCATCCACGCGGAACCAGGTCTGGTTCTCCCAGTTGAAGGGTTTTCCGTCGCCACGCAGGATACCCGTCGCGCCGATGCGCTGCACCGCCGCAAAGCGGGGATCGCTGTTGTCCAGGTCGTTGTAGGGCATGATATACACCCCGGCGGCCAGCAGCTGGTCCTGCAGGTCACGCACCGGGATTTCCCGCACCGGCTTGTCGCACAGGACGGACAGGGCGGCGAGGGCGCCGCAGGCCTGGCCGATCTGCAGCACCACCGGCTGCAGGCGCGTCGTACCGTTGACGATATTGGTCACGGACACCGACTTCTCCGCCACCAGGAAGTCATCCACCTCCTTGGGCAGGACGACGCCGGCCGGCAGGTTGAAGGACGGGATGGGATAGAAATACAGCTTCGGCAAATCCATCCAGCGGGCATTGCGGTAATGGTGGTGGTCCACCGGATAGGTACCGCTGCCGAGTCCGGTCCGGTACAGGTTGTTGCGGAAAGGATGCGCCGCGTCATCGACCGTGAAGCGGACCACGCCGTCGATGCGGCGGGACTCGCGGTGATACGGGATGAAGGGCAGCAGGTCGGGCGTGGGATACTCGTCCTCGGACAGGCCCAGGTTCTTGTAGCCCAGTTCCGTCTGGCAGAAATACAGGAAGCCCAGGGAGATGTTCTTGCAGCTGTCCAGGGCCGCCTTGCGCCGCTCGGGGGTCGCGTCGATGATGTTGACATACACATCGTTGGCATCCACCGGCCAGTTGACCATGTACTTCGCGCCGCCGCGGGTGACGGGAAGCTTGCCGTAATTCAGCATCATCGAAGGGCTCCACAGGGGCTGCTTCGTGTCGGCCTTGCGGTATCCGCTCTGCCCGGGAACGCCTTCCGTATTGACATTGTGGGCATTGACCGCGCAGTTGTAATACAGCTCCGGATGATAGGGCTCCGGCTTGGGGATGGTCTTGTCCGCATCCGGGCCGTAGTCGGTCAGCGTCAGGCAGAAAGTCAGGTCCTGGATGATGTCATTGGCCTGCTCGGGGGCGATGTTCTCCCCCGTCTCGCTGCGGGCGTCCATGCCGATGGAATAGGGCACGCCGACGGCCTTGGCCACATCGCCGAGCTCGGTGCCGTCGATGAGGACGCGGGCATGCACAGTGCGCCGTTTGCTGCCCGTGCGCAGGGTGACCTTCCAGCCGTCGCCAGTCTTTTTCGCCGACTCGAACGCGGTATCGTACCACAGGGTCAGCGGGCCGGCTCCGGCCGCGATGTTCTTCAGCACCCGGTCGCCCACATGGGGCTCGAACAGGACATTGCTGACCCATCCGGTCCGAAGGGCCTCCAGACCGCCGTAATGGGCCGCCAGGGAATCCACGAATTCGTCATAGATGCCGGAGCGGAGGCGGTAGTTGCCGTCGATGGCGCTTACGCCGGCCGCCGTCAGCATGCCGCCCAGCCAGGTGGACTCTTCGGCCACCAGCGTCTTGACGCCCATGCGGGCGGCCTGGATACCGGCAGCGGTTCCGCTGGCACCGCCGCCGACAATCAGGATGTCCGTCTGCTGGGCGCAGGAGAGCGCCAGGAAGGCCGTCATGGC
This sequence comes from Bacteroidales bacterium, assembly GCA_017471025.1. GTDB lineage: Bacteria > Bacteroidota > Bacteroidia > Bacteroidales > UBA932 > Cryptobacteroides. The sequence goes on along the minus strand of JAFUWX010000071.1, from coordinate 15,298 downwards.
CCATACAGTCATTTTCAATCTCATGTTCCTTATTTGTTAAGTTGTTCAATGCCCTGCTTGGCGTACTTCCACTGGTTCGCCTTCTTCAGGTGGATCATGTCGAAGAGGAAATAGCCGTCGCAGGCGTCCGCGCAGGCTTTTACGCTGTTGACGATCGCCTCGTTCTCCTGGGTCTGGGTATATTTGTCTTCCGCGTCCCAGTTGCCCACGTCGGGGCCGCCGGCCACGATACGCGGGCCGCGCATCGCCTTCTCATAGGCGAGCTTGCAGAAGCCCTGCATCGTCCATTCGCTGGAGCCATACACGCGTCCGGGGTTGGCGTAGGCGCCGATCAGCAGCACGTCCATCAGCTCCGCGAAGCCATAGTCCTTGTACTGGGGCGTCGCCCAGGAACCGTAATAGGTGGAGGTGCTGTAGTTGCGGGAAGCCCAGTTCACGCCGTTGTCGTAATAGGAACCGTACCAGCCGCCCACATAGGCGCCGAAGTCGATGTCCTCGCTGACCTTCTTCACCGCGGTACGGGCCGCATCCATGAAGTCGTAAATGACCTTGGCGCGGAACTCCACCCACTTCTTGAAGTGCTTGGTGCTCGCGACGCCGCTCTTGTGTCCCGGAGGCAGCACGTCCGCCGGCCAGTTGGCCACGGACAGGCCGGCATACTTCTCGAACGCCGCCTTGGTGTAGTCCGAGAAATCCGACTGGAAGCCGCCGAAACGGCCCCGGTCCAGGATGATGCCGTCCAGGCCCGTCTTGCCGTAGGCCGCCAGGTCCACGAGCAGGGAGATCAGGTACTGCTGGACATCGGGATGCACCGGGTTGAAGAAGATGGCGCCGGACTCTCCGTTCACGGACATGGCGTCCTTGATGCCGTCCTCGGTGTTCAGCTGGGTGACCAGGGCCGCCATCTTGGGGTCACGGTAGCAGATGCCCGTCTTGCCCAGGGAGGTGCTGCGGCCGGCCACGAAGGTGTTGAAGCCGGCATAGACCTTCAGACCCAGTTCGTGTCCGATATCGATGAAGGCCTGCAGGTAGTCGAAGGACTGGTCCCAGTTCTGGGGCAGGTAGCCGCCCGTCACCCAGGCACCGCAATAGGCCACCTGGTCGCAATGGCTGCTCTTGTACAGAAGGTCGCCGTCCGTCGGGCGCACATCCACGACGATATGCGTGAAGCCGGCGTCGGCCGCCCGGGAGAGGTCCCGCTCGATCTTTTCGGTCCCGCTGAAGAAGTCCGGGGAATTCGCGGCCGCGTCAATCCAGATGAAACAAGGTTTCCCCTGCGGCGCCGGGCTCCCGGAAGGGTCGGCGGAAGGATTGTCCGGATCCTGGCTGACCGGATCGGAGGAGGAGGGTCCGACTGGACGCTCCTCCCCTTCCGGAAATTCATACACGGGCGTGGGCTTCGTGCAGGAGGCGAGGAAAAGTCCGGCGGCGAGGGCCGCCAGACCGATAATCATTTGCTTTCTCATTCTCCTACGATACAGTCAAACTGCACACCGACCACATAGCCATGGCAGAACATAAAATACAGGTACATATAGTTGCCGTCCTCGGATACGCTCAGGAGCACGTCGCTGAGGAAGTTCTCGTTCAGCGGGTGGTTGTCATCGTAGCCGATGGCCTTGGCGCCATAGGTGTTGATGCTGCTCCAGATCTGGGCCTGCGGAGCGCGCGGGTTGCCGTCGCCGTCGATGTTGGTGCTCGGGTCGGCCTCGTCCAGTTTGCCCTTGAAGGCATCTTCGGAGGTCAGGTCCAGCAGCCAGCAGATGTCGGCGCCGCCCCAAGGGAAGGAGTTCAGCTGGACGGCGGCCAGGTAAGGCGCACCGTTGAACCAGGTCAGGTCGAGGGCGTTCGGCACGTAGTTGACGCTGAGGGCTTCGAGCTGGTGCTTGACCTGGTTGGAGGTACCGGACACCCAGCTGAGCTGGTTCAGCGAATAGGCGTGGACGAAGTAGTCGGACTCAGGCGTGGCCTCCATGTGGATCAGATCGACGTTGGTGTTCCAACCCTGGGCCAGGCCCTGGACCGTCACCCATTCGGGCTTGCCGTCGCCCACCAGGGCGCCGTCCTTGACGACCCAGCGGTAGAAACTCAGGGTCGGGTTGGTATGGCAAGGGGCCGTAATCACGGCATCGCCGCTCAGGGAGCCCTGCACGGAAATCTTCCGGCCGAAGGACAGCGTAGCGTCGCTCGGGGTGAAGTGGATGAACAGTTCGGGCTTGGAAGAGGCGTCACGGATACGCCAGATCTTGAATTCCGCTTCCGCGTTCGGGATGAGGTTGCTCATCAGGAGCTCGCCGTTGTCGTCGCTGGTGATGCAGAAATTCACGAGGTTGCCCTTGACCGCGTTGCCCTGGTCATCCTGGCCGAGGGTGTAGGTGCCGGTCTTGACGCCGGTGCGCGGGTGCAGCAGCATGATGTCCTCGCCACGGGTGTTGACAGCCAGGTTGCCGTCCAGGATACCCAGGGAGGTGGTCAGGTTGAACTGGGTCACGCCCAGGTCGTCATACAGCTTCTTGGCGAAGAGGATACGACCGCTGCCGGGACGGAGGCCCTTTTCACGCTTGGGCGGAATCGCCTGCTTGACCCGATAGACATGTTCCACGCCGTTGTAGGACGTGACGGTCAGGTCGAAAGGCGTATTGTAGTCCAAGGCCTTGCGGGACGGATCCGGGGAGATCTTGGCATGCGGGGAAATCTCGTAGGTGGCCTTCAGCGCTGTCGGAAGCGGGTCCATATACGGGATATAGACCTCGTCGCCGATGATGACGCCGGTCACGGAGATATCCTGGTTGTTCACATCGTCGTGGAAAGTATCCAACTTGAAGGAAGTCAGCAGGTTGCCGCTGACCTGACGGCCCGTGATGACATACTTGCGCGGCTGCTTGAGCTGGTCGGTCACGGTAAATTCGTTCTCCTTCGTCAGGTCCACGATGTTCAGCATCGGGGACATCGTGACGTTGTTCGCGAGGCTGGCGACCAGTTTGGCGTTCTGGATGGCATCCAGGGGCACCAGGTCGTCGCTCTCCTCCGGATAGAAGACCGGAAGTTCGAATTCGATGCGGCCGTTCTCGTCAGGATAGGCGACAAACTCGACATCCTGGTATCCGAAGATGTCCAGGTAGGCGGTCACGCTGGTCAGGGGATCCTGAAGTTCCTCTGACTTGGGCTTGATTTCCTCCGGTTTGCAGGCGGCCAGGGCCAGCAGGGCGGCCGCCGCCATAAACATATATTTTCTCATAAGGCGTCTTGTTATTTCCATTCGTCGTACTGTTCGATCAGGCGGTTCTTATCCGTCTCGGAAGTCGGGATGGGCAGGGTGTAGAGCCGGGTGAGGAACTTGCGGTCCTGCTGGTCGGCATCGACATACTGATAGGTATAGCTGCCCGGGGTCCCATCGACCTTCATGCCATGGACGCGGATGCCGTTCCACTCTTTGTCGGCCAGGCGCCAACGGCGCATATCCCACCACAGATGGCCTTCGAAGGCCAGTTCCACCAGGCGTTCGTGGCGGATGGCATCGAACACGGCCGTGCCGCTGGCGCTCTTCTCGGGCAGACCGACGCGGGCGCGGACGGTATTGACGTCATCCATGCCGCCGCCGTTGATGCGATACTTCGCCTCGGCGCGGTTCAGCAGGACTTCGGCCAGACGGATATCGACCCAGGTCATACCGCTGCCGTTGGTGTAGATATATTGGAAATCCGTATCCTCGTCCAGGAACTTGCGCAGGTAGTAACCCGTCACGGTACGGCCCTTGGCATAGCTGTCGGCCTTGTAGGCCATGTAGCGGCCATGGTTGCCGGTCTCGGTGATGTCCATGACGTTGTCCTTCCAGGTGCAGCCGTTGTAGAGCACCGTCGCAGCGAAGCGGGGTTCGAGGTTCTCGTAAGGCGGCCGGGTGGCGACGGGGCTGCCGGTATGCCAGGCGCTCCAATCCACCTTGTTGCCGCTTTTGTCCTCATATTCCTCGACCAGCTCCTGGGTCGGGCCTGCAGAACCTCCGGACTCGTCGATGCCGATGGCCAGCATGTCGCCGTAAGGAACATAGTAGCGGTCATGGGCATGGCTGAGCTTTTGGGAAGGGTCGTAGCGGAATTCGAGGATGGACTCAGAATTGCCGCCGGCGAACGCATCTTCATACTTCGGGGTCAGGGCATAGCCGCCGTTCAGGATGACGGAGTCCGCCGCCACCTTGGCATCCTCCCAGCGCTCGGCATAGAGCATGGCACGGGATTTCAGCGCGAAAGCGGCATAACGGGTCACGCGGCCTTCGTTGGCGCTGTCCCAACGACGGGGCAGGTTCTGCGCGGCAAAATCCAGGTCCCTGGCAATCAGGTCCCAGGTCTCCGCCTCGGTAGCCCGGGCCTTGTCGATGGAGAAGTCCAGGTTGTCATACAGCACGACTCCGCCGTAGCGGCGTGCCAGCTGGAAGTACAGGAATGCCCGGAAGAAGCGGGCCTGTGCCTCATAGCGGAGATTCACTTCCGGAGAATAGTGGGAATAGACCGGCAGGTTCGCCAGGAACTCGTTCACCCGGCGGATGCGCTCGTAGGTCGTCGGCCAGATGTCCAGCAGGTTGCTGGAAACGGTAATCCGCTCCGGATAGAAGACATAGTTGTTGGAATCGCCCGCCCGGCTGCCCGGCGTCGGGGAAGCGTACTTCAGCATCGGGGTCAGTCCCTCAATCAGGTTGCCGCTGAACTGGTTGGAGCCGAACTGGCCGTACCGATCGATGAAGGCATAGAAATTATTGATATACATATCCGTATATTCCTCGGAGCTCCAGGCCAGCGCATCGGATACGCGGTCGGTCGGCGTGGTTTCGAGGAACTTGGTGCAGCTGGCCAGAAGCACTGCGGCGCTAGCAGCCGCCAGGGTGTAAAGAATCTTTTTCATCGCTGCTTCCTTTTAGAATTTAAGGTCGATACCGAAGCCCATCAGTCGCTGCTGCGGATAGTATCCGTTGTTGACGGACGGCATTTCCGGGTCGATGTTGTACTTGGTCACATGGCTGAAAGTCAGCAGGTTGGTTCCTTCCACAAAGACGCGGCAGGACTGCATGCCGATGGCCTTCATCCATTTTTTCGGAAGGCTGTACCCCAGCTGGATGTTCTTCAGGCGGATATAGTCGCCGTTCTCATACCACCAGGTGGAGGAATAAGCGTTGTTCGTGTTGGGCGCATCCACGGTCAGACGCGGGAAGCGCGCATCGGGGTTGAGGATCTTGCCGTCCGCATCGATCTGCAGGGAATTCTCCAGCAGGAAGAGCGGGGAGTTGCCGTCGTGGTAGAAAGGCTTGGTGAAAGCCGTGTTGTCCTGGATACCGGCGGAGCCTTCCATCGAATAGACGCCCGTCAGGGCGATGGTACGGCCCAGGCCATAGGTCCAGCGCATGACGAAGTCAAAGCCCTTCCAGGCAGCGTCGAAGTTGATACCGCCCTCGAATTTGGGGAAGACGGAGCTGCCGACATAGCCCATATCCTGGTCGTAGGTAATCTTGCCGTCACCGTTGCGGTCCACGTACTTGATGTCGCCCACCCGGGGTTTGTTGCCGGGGATGGTCGGGGAATTGTCGATTTCTTCCTGGCTCTGGAAGAGGCCCTGGGCGATGAAGCCGATGACGGAACCCACTTCCTTGCCGGTCAGTTTCCAATAGTCCGGCCAGTTGGCGGAATCGGAATATTTCAGCCAGCGGCGGTAGGTATAGGAACCGACGAGGGACACGCCGTAGCTGAAGTCCTGGACCCGGTTGCGATGTTCCAGGAGGAACTCGAAGCCCCTGTGGTCCTGCTTGTTGGCATTGGTATAGCTGGGATAGCGACCGCCCCAGGAAGCCGGGTAGAGGTTGCCTGCGCCGGCGATCATGTCATACAGATATTTGTAGAAGACATCCCCCTCGAAGCGGAGTTTGCCGTCCCACATGTTCAGGTCCACACCGACATTCACCTGGAAGTTCTTGGCCCAGGTCAGGTCCGGGTCGCCCGGCACGGTGGTGTAGAAGCTCGATGCCGTTTTGCCGCCGATGACGGCGGTGGCGTTCATCAGCTGCATCTGGTTGGCATAGGTGTAGGCGGCCACGCCGGAGGCGCTGCCCGTCATACCGGTACCGACACGGAATTTCAGCAGGTTGACCGCCGGGGCGTTGAACCATTTCTCGCGGTCGATACGCCAGCCGAAGGAGGCACCCGGGAAGACGCCCCAGACCTTGGTACTGCCGTAGAAGGTATAGAGACCGTCGATACGGCCGGAGAGTTCGAGCAGGTAGCGGTTGTCATAGGAATAATTCAGACGGCCGACGAAACCCAGGGAACGGTAATGCGAGCTGCTGCCGCTCACCGCGTTCTTCTCCTTGTCCTGGGCGAAGTTCAGGTCGTCGAGGGCGGCCACTGCGAAATTGTAGCCCGTGCCGCCGAAGCCGCCGTATTCCGTAGCGTTGGATTCCATCAGCACCAGGGCGGAGACTTCGTGCTTGCCGAAGGTCCGGCCATATTCGGCGCTGAGGTTGGTAATCAACTGGTTATAGTTCGAAGTACCCTGCGAGACCTGGGTCTGGGTGAGGCTCGGGAAGCCGTTGGCCAGGGTGTAGCGGATGCCCAGAAGCGGGTCGCCGGCGTCCACGGTCATGCTGAGCGGACGGGTCGCCACCATCACGTCGAAGGGATTCGCGTGGCTCTTGTAATAGGACTGGTTCACGTCGTACGCGACCATGGCCTTGAGGGACAGGCCCTTGATGAAAGGCACGTCATAGCGGAGGGTACCGGTGCCCTGGAAGAGGTTGCCCTTGCTCCAGGAATAGCCGCCGTCATCGAGGAAGCCCTTGATGGCCGATACGCTGGAAGCGTTGCGGGTGGCGGTGGTATAACCCTCGAAGGTCTTCGGGACGTAAGGGTGGATACGCATCAGCTGGATACCGAGGTTGTTCCAGGAATCCGGGTCGGCGGAGATGCCGGCCGCATCGGTCCGGGTGAAACGGCCCAGCAGGCCGACGGTCAGCGTGAGGTTCTTCGCGATCTTGGCCTCCACGTTGCTGCGGATGTTGATTCGGTCATGCGAATAGCCGCTGACGTTACCGTTCTGCTTGTAGTAGCCGATGGTCGCGAAATAGTTGATCCGGTCCGTACCGCCCTGGGCGGAAATCGTATGGTTGTGGGTGATGCCCGTTCCGAAGACTTCCTTGTACCAGTTGGTGTTGCCCCAACCGTCGGAGTCGTCCCCGTTGGTCATGGCCTCGACCATCTTCCGCGAGAAGACCGGCGTATTGCCGTCCATCTGCCGTCCCAGGTTGTAATAATAGGCATAGGCCGGGCCGTCGAGCAGCTCCAGCTGGAGGGCGTTGCTCGAGAAGGTCATGGTGCCGTGGTAGGAAATCCGGGACTTCTGGTTGTCGCTGCGCTTGGTCGTGGTGATGATGACGGCGCCGGCGTCGAAGCCATAGACCGCGACGGCGGAGGCGTCCTTCAGCACGGAAATGCTCTCGATTTCATTCGGATCCAGGTCGTCGATGCTGCGCGCCACGCCATCCACGATGGCCTTGACGCCCTGACCACGGACCAGCAGGCTGGAACCGTCACCGCCAGGGACACCGGATGACTGGTAGGAAATCACGCCCGGGATGACACCGCCCATGAGGTTGGTCACATTCTGGGCCGGAGCCTTGGCGAGTTTGTCGCCATCGACCTTGGAAATGGCGCCGGTGATACTTTGGCGCTTCTGGGTGCCGTAGCCGATGACCACGACATCCTCCAGCAGATTGACATCGTCCTCCAGGATGACATTGACGCGGGCCTGACCGTTGTAGGTCACGGTCTGCGTCTTTTTACCGATCATCGTGAATTCCAGCACGTCTCCTTTCTGCGCTTTGATGGAATAACGGCCGTCAGAGGCCGTCATCACCAGATTTTTGGTACCCACGACCTGTACGCCGGCCGCCACGAGGGGTTCTCCCTCGGCGTCCGTCACGATACCGGTCACCGTGGACTGGGCAAAAACCTGGAAGCAGGTGAACACTGCAATCAATGCAGCAAATGCACGATACTTCATAAAACAACTTATTGGGTTAATAGATGGATTCCTTGTTTGGCATATTTCCACTGGTCGCTGATGCGCAGGTGGCACATGTCGAAGATGAAGCAGCCGTCCGCATAGCGGCCGCACAGAGGGATGCTGGCGGCGATGGCCTTGCATTCGTCTTCGAAAGAAACCTGGTCATAAGGGTCCCAGTTGCCGATATCGGGTCCGACGACCAGCAGTCCGGCCGCGCCCTGGACCTTGTTTTTGGCCAGCCGGCTGAAGCCTTCCACCGTCCATTCCGTCGATCCGTACAGGGAGGAGGCCGGGGCATAGGCGCCGATGATCAGCACGTCCATCAGCGCGGCGTAACCATATTGTTTGTACTGGGGCGTCGCCCAGCTGAACTGCGTCGAAGGGTCATAGTTCGGGCTGGCCCAGTTGACCCCGTTGGGGAAGAAGCTGCTGTACCATCCGCCGGAATAGGCGCCGAAATCCAGGCCCGGATCGACGTTCTTGACCACGGCCCTGGCCTTGGCCATAAAGTCATAGATGACCTTGGCCCGGAATTCCAGCCACTGGAGATGGTATTTGGGCAGGGGCGACGGCAGGCTTTCCACCACGGCGCGGCGCGCGGGGTCATAGCCCCAGCCCACCGGGCAGACGTCCTGCGGCCAATGCGGGATTTTCGTCCCGATATATTTCTCGAAGGCCTGGCGGGTAACGTCGGAAAAATCGCTCTGATAGCCATAGAAACGGCCCCGGTCCAGGATGATGCCGTCCAGGCCGGTCGCTCCGTAGGCGGCCAGGTCCTCGATCTGGGCCAGAAGATAGTCCTGGACATCGGGATCGACCGGATTCAGGAACTTGATGAAGGATTCGGACACGTCGCCGGGCGCCTTGACCTCCAGCATGCTACGCAGGCCGTCCGCGGTATTGAGCACCGTGACCATTTTCTGCAGCTCAGGGTGGTCATAGACTGGTCCCGTATTGCCGTAGCTGGAGGAAAACCCGCCCGAGAAGGTCTGGAAGGCTGCATAGATGCGCAGCCCCAGCTCGTGGCCGATATCGATGAAGGCCTGCAGGTAGTCGAAGGTGGCGGTCCGTTCGATTTTGATGTAATCGCCGTTCCGATAGGCGCTCAGCCAGGTCACCGGGTCGCCGTGGGCGCTCTTGTAGAACAGGCCGCCGGAAGAGGCGCGCACCTCCACGACGATGTCCGTGAAGCCGCAGTCGGCCGCCTTACCGAGGTCCCGCCGGATATTCTCCTCGCTGTTGGCGAGTTCATACATGTTGGCATAGGTATCCACCCACAGGAAGACCCGTTTCCCGTCTTTTTCCGGGCCATGCGGCGTGGCGGAAGGCTCGGCCGAAGGTTCTTCGGGGTCAGGATAGGCATACTGCGGGGCTTTCCCCGCGGAGCAGGAAAGCAGCAGGAGGGGCAACAGCCATGTCAGACACGTCATTTTCATACACTACGGGCTTTGTCTTTTGCCGAAACGGGGAACGGCATCTGCAAATATAAAAAAAAACGTACAGGTTTGGAAGATTATTTAATTAATTTTAATAATTATTTTCTTTAGATGAAAAAATTGAAAAAATCAGTCGGATAATTGCCGGCAATTCCGTATATTTGCCAAACGTGACAACAATATCTTAAAACCACAAATATGACAGACAGAAGACAATTCCTCAAGACTGCGGGCCTCGGTGCCGCGGCCCTGGCGACGGCTCCGGCCCTGCTGGGCTCCTGTACGGGCGGCGCCAAAAAGAAGGACGCCCTGGAAAGCACCCTGATTGTCGAAAAGGCCAACGCCGTTCCAATCACCGGTACCTTCCTGGACGAGATTTCTACGGACATCCCCCATCAGAACTGGGGCGAGGCGGAATGGGACTTGGATTTCCAGTACATGAAAGCCATGGGCATCGACACGGTCATCATCATCCGTTGCGGCCTGCGCAAATTCATGACCTACCCGTCCAAATACCTGCTGAAGAAGGGCTATTACATGCCGTCCGTCGATCTGGTCGATATGTTCTGCCGCCTGGCCGAAAAGCACGACATGGCCCTGTACATCGGTCTGTACGACTCCGATGAATACTGGTACACAGGCGTTTACAACAACGAAATCGAAATCAACCGCTTCATCATCGACGAGCTCTGGGAGCGCTACGGCCACTACAAGAGCTTCAAGGGCTGGTACCTCAGCTACGAAATCAGCCGCGCCTCCAAGGGCGCCATCGACGGTTACCGCAAGCTCGGCAAGCAGTGCAAGGACCTGTCCGGCGGTCTGCCGACCTTCATCTCCCCCATCATCGAAGGCATCAAGGGCGTGTCCGCCCAGTCCGCCCAGCTGCGCCGCGCCGAGAACCCGAAAATCGAGGAGCACATGCGCGACTGGGATGAAATCTTCTCCGGTATCCACGAATTCGTCGATGCCTGCGCCTTCCAGGACGGGTACAACGATTACGACGAGATCGAAGACTACATCTCCGTCAACAAGATGCTGGCCGACAAGTGGGGCATCCACAGCTGGACCAACTGCGAGAGCTTCGACCGGGACATGCCCATCAAGTTCCTGCCCATCAAATTCGACAAGCTGCGCATGAAACTCGAAGCGGCCAAGCGCTGCGGCGTGGAGAAGGCCATCACCTTCGAGTTCTCCCACTTCATCAGCCCTCAGTCCGCCTACCTGCAGGCCGGACACCTGTATGACAGATATATGGAATACTTTAAACTGAAATAATCATGAGCGACAGAAGACAATTCCTCAAGACCGCCGGCCTGGGCGCCGCCGTCCTCGCCGCAGCCCCGGCCATCAGCGCCGCTGCCGCCACCCCGAAGAAGGACAAATCCCTGGTCTCCAAATATATCGTTGACAAGGCCAACGCCCTCCCCATCACCGGAACCTTCCTCGATGAGATTTCCCACGATATCCCCCACCAGAACTGGGGCGAGGCGGAGTGGGACGCCGATTTCGCCGCCATGAAGGCCATCGGCATCGACACCGTCATCGACATCCGCTGCGGCTACCGCAAATTCATCACCTACCCGTCCAAATATCTGCTCGGCAAGGGCGCCTATATGCCTTCGGTCGATCTGATCGACATGTTCTGCCGCCTGGCCCAGAAACACGGCATGAAATTCTGGCTCGGCCTGTATGATTCCGGCAAATACTGGGATACGGGCGACATGAGCTACGAAGTCGAGGCGAACAAATATGTTATCGACGAAATCTGGGAGAACTACGGCAGCAAGTACGACAGCTTCGGCGGCTGGTACATCAGCGGGGAGATCTCCCGTGCCACCAAGGGCGCCATCGAGTCCTTCCGGACCATGGGACGCCAGTGCAAGGAAGTTTCCGGCGGCCTGCCGACCTTCATCTCCCCCTGGATCGACGGCAAGAAAGCCGTGGCCGCCGCATCGGGCAGCCTCAGCAAGGCCGACGGCGTGTCCGTGGCCCAGCACGAGAAGGAATGGAACGAAATCTTCGACGGCATCCATGAATATGTCGATGCCTGCGCCTTCCAGGACGGTCACATCGACTACGACGAACTGGACGCCTTCTTCACCGTGAACAAGAAACTCGCCGACCGTTACGGCATGTAGTGCTGGACCAACGCCGAGAGTTTCGACCGCGACATGCCCATCCGCTTCTTCCCGATCAAGTTCGACAAGCTGCGGATGAAACTCGAAGCCGCCAAACGGGCCGGATACGACAAGGCCATCACCTTTGAGTTCTCCCACTTCATGAGCCCCAACTCCGCCTACCTGCAGGCCGGGCATCTGTACGACAGATACAAAGAATATTTCAACATCAAGTAATTGCGGCTCCCCTGCCGGCAATCCTTGACAACAACGGTTTATCACTATGGCAAAAGAAAACGTAAATATGGGCTATGTGGTCTTCCTGTCCGTGGTCGCGGCCATCGGCGGTATCCTCTTCGGATACGATACCGCCGTCATCTCCGGCACGACCAAGGCGGTGACGACCCAGTTCACCCTGACGGCCATCCAGGAAGGCTGGTACGTCGGTTGCGCCCTGATCGGCTCCATCATCGGCGTGCTGTGCGCCGGTTTCCTCTCCGACGGTATCGGACGGAAAAAGACCATGCTCATCGCGGCCATCATGTTCAGCATCTCCGCCCTGGGCTGCGCCGTCGCCGCGAATTTCAGCCAGCTGGTCATCTTCCGCATGTTCGGCGGCTTCGGCATCGGCGTCGTGTCCATCGTTTCCCCGATGTACATCTCCGAGGTGGCCGTCCCCAGCAAACGCGGTACCCTGGTGGCCCTGTATCAGCTGATGATCACCCTGGGCTTCCTGCTCGCCTACCTCGTCAACTTCATCATTTACAAGAACGTAGATGAGGCGGCCAGCGGCTCCATGATGACGAATATGTTCAACGCCGAGTACTGGCGCGGCATGCTGGGATGCAACCTCATCCCGGACATCATCTTCCTGGTGGTGATTTTCTTCATCCCGGAAAGCCCGCGCTGGCTGCTGGTCAAAGGCCGCGGCGCCGAGGCTTCGGCCATCCTCCAGCGGATCTACCTCACCGAGGCAGAAGCGGCCCGCCAGGCGGACGCCACCCTGTCATCCATCAACGGCGAGGTCAAGGCCGACTGGAAGGAAATCTTCGAACCGGGCATCTTCAAGGCCGTCCTCATCGGCTGCGCCATCGCCATCCTCGGCCAGTTCATGGGCGTCAATGCGGTGCTGTACTATGGTCCGAAAATCTTCGAAGACGCCGGCATGACCGGTGACGTATCCCTGCTCTCCACCGTCCTCGTGGGCGTGGTGAACTTCCTGACCACGATCATTGCGACCGTGATTATCGACAAGGTCGGCCGTAAACAACTGGTTTACTGGGGCGTATCTGCGATGATCATCTGCTTGCTGGCCATCGCCCTGTACTTCTTCAAGGGCGAAGCCCTCGGCCTGGGTAACGGCTTCCTGCTGGCCTTCTTCCTGCTGTACGTGTTCAGCACCGCCATCTCCATCAGCGCCGTCGTCTTCGTGATCCTGTCCGAAATGTATCCCAACCGCGTACGCGGCCTGGCGATGAGCATCGCCGGCATGGCCCTGTGGGTAGGTACCTACCTGATCGGCCAGCTGACGCCTTGGATGCTGGAGACCCTCACGCCGGCAGGCACCTTCCTCACCTTCGCCCTGATGTGCATCCCGTATCTGCTGATTATGTGGAAGTTGATGCCTGAGACCACGGGCATGACCCTCGAAGAAATCGAAGCCTACTGGAAAAAGAAATAGCTTATGACCACGCGCTTTTCAGGAAATATTGACGGCAAGAACGTCATCATCAAAAAACAGATTCTCGGTCTTTGCATGAGCGACGACTGGAGCATCGCCGAACTCAGCAAGGAACTCAGTTGCAGCATCCCGACCATCACGAAGCTGGTCGGAGAGCTGATTGATGAAAAGTTCCTGGAAGATATGGGCAAACAAGGCACTTCGGGAGGCCGGAGACCCTCTATCTTCGGCCTCAACCCGAAGGCCGGCTACCTGGCGGGCGTCGATGTGAACCGCAAGAACGTCTCGTTCGCCATCACGGATTTCAAGGGTAAAATCGTTGATTTCCAAGAGGATATACCTTTCGTCCTGGAGAACACGGAGGAGTCTTTCAACGCCCTCTGCGACCTGGTCCGGAAGGAGGTCCACGCGGCCGGCATCGACCTGTCGGAAGTCGTCACCTGCGGATTCAACCTCTCGGGACGCGTCAACTCCGAGTCCGGCTACAGCTTCACCTACATGCTCGGGGAATACAAGCCCCTCGCGGAGCTGCTCCACAACAACCTGGGCATCCATGTGACCATCGAGAACGATTCCCGGGCCATGACCTATGCGGAATACCTCACCGGCTGTACGAACGGCGAGAAGAACATGATTTTCATCAATGTGAACTGGGGTCTGGGCATGGGCATGATCGTGAACGGGAAACTGTACTACGGCCGTTCCGGCTATTCCGGCGAGCTGGGGCATTTCCCGATGCTGAGCAACAATGTCATCTGCCGCTGCGGAAAGCTGGGCTGCCTGGAAACCGGCGCCTCGGCGTCCGCCGTCCACCGCATCATCGGCGAGAAACTCCGCGAAGGCCGCAGTTCGCTGCTTTCGGCCAAGTACGAAAAGGGGAAGGAAATCACGATTGACGATATCGTCGATGCCGCCCTGGCCGAGGATGTGCTGGTCATCGAGGTAATCGAGGACATCGGCAGCACCCTGGGCAAGGCGATTGCCGGCATCATCAACCTTTTCAACCCCGAGCTGGTGGTCATCGGCGGCAAACTCGCCGCCACCAAGGACTACCTGATGCTCCCGGTCAAGAGCGCCGTCAACAAGCACTCGCTCAACATCGTCAGCCAGAATACGGCCATCAAGTTCAGCAAGCTCGGCAACAAATGCGGCGCCCTGGGTGCCTGCCTGCTGTCCCGCAGCAAACTGATCGGCATCATTTAGGCATGGAACAGAAATCACTATACCCGCTGAGCTTTGAGCCGGCTACTGGCGAGCTGGGAGATTCCTGGCTCCTAGCCGACCTGGGCTGGCGGGATTCCGCCGTCACCCGCGGATGGCTGGAGGGGAACACCCTCGGCGAGATCATGGAGACTTTCATGGAGCGGGTCATCGGCGACAACGCCTTCTACTTTTTCGGCCGGCAGTTCCCGCTGTCGGTTCGGCGTCTGTCCGGCAGGACGCCCCTGTGGGTCTGCCCGGACGATGCTTTCGCCGCCGAGCGCTATGACGCGCTGGGCCGCAAGAAATGGTGGTATGTCCTTCGCGCCGGAAAGGGTGCGCGGGTCTATGCCGGACTGCGGCGCGACATCACGGCGACGGAGTTCTACGAGGCTTCCTTCCGGCAGGAAGTCCCTGATTTCATGCGGGTTTACGAGCCTGCAGCCGGCGAGAGCTTCCTGCTGGAGCCAGGCATCCTGCATGGTGCAGACGGGGATATCGAGATTCTGGAAATCGCCGAGAGTTCCCCGCTGGACTGCCAGGTCTGCACCTGGAGCGGGATGCCCGCGGAGGAATTCGGGGCGGTCGAAGCCATGGAATTCGCCCGCTTGACCGCCGGCGAGCCGGTGCGCGGCGCCCTCCCCTGCTCCTGCGACGAATTCGACATCGCCCGGGTGGAACTTCGTGATCCCGTGCGGGTCGAAGGAGACGAGCAGTTCTCCGTGCTGGTGTGCCTGAGCGGCAAGGCTTCCGTGCAGACCGGAACATCTTCAAAGGGCGCTAACGCTTCCTCAGAAGCGGACTCCGGGACGGGAAGATAC
>JAFUWX010000070.1 GCA_017471025.1 Bacteroidales bacterium | reverse complement strand
CGGTAGGCCGCCAGGTCGAAGCAGCCGTGGTGCGTCGCGCCGTCCTCCCCGACCAGTCCGCCCCGGTCCAGACACAGGACCACGGGCAGGTTCTGCAGGGCCACGTCGTGGATGATCTGGTCGTAAGCCCGCTGGGAGAAGGAGGAATAGATGTTGCAGAAGGGGCGCAGACCGCCGGCCGCCAGTCCGGCGGAAAAGGTGACGGCATGCTCCTCTTCAATGCCTACGTCGAAGAAACGGTCCGGCATCTTCTCCGCCAGGAGGTTCATGCCGCAGCCGGTCGCCATGGCCGGCGTAATGCCCACCACGCGGGAATCCTGCTCCGCCAGGTCCACGAGCACCTGCCCGAAGACATCCTGGTAGCGGTCCGCCTTCCTCGCCCCGGGAAGCCGTTCGCCGGTCTCGGGGTTGAACCGGCCGGGCGCATGCCAGACGGTCGGGTCCGCCTCCGCCGGGGCATATCCCTTCCCTTTCAGTGTATGGACATGGAGGATGCGGGGACCGCGGATCCGGCGCAGCCGCTCCAGCGCCGTCACCACCTGGCCGATGTCATTGCCGTCGATGGGGCCGAAATAGCGCAGGCCCAGGGCTTCGAAGAAATCGCCGCCCGAACGCCGCACGAGGCTGGACTTCGTATCCTTGATCATCTTCTGGATCCAGGAACGCAACCTGCTCTCGCCCAGGCGGTTCCACACGCCGGTCTTGATCCGGTTGTAGGTGGCGCCCGTCGTCAGCCGCAGCAGATAGTCATGCACCGAACCGAGATTCTGGTCGATGGACTGGTTGTTGTCATTGAGGATGATCAGCAGGTCGCTGTCGCCGATATTGTTGATCCCTTCGAAGGCCAGCCCCCCGGTCAGGGCGCCGTCTCCGATCAGGGCGACCACCTTCTCGCCCGTTCCCTGCACCCGCGCCGCCTGGGCCAGTCCGAGGGCGGCCGATACCGACGTGGAGGAATGCCCGGCGCCGAAGGCGTCGTACGGGCTTTCCGCCCGGTTGGGGAAACCGCTGATGCCCCCGTGGGTACGGTTGCCACGGAAAGCCTCCCGACGGCCGGTCAGGATCTTATGGGCATACGCCTGGTGACCGACGTCGAAAACCAGTTTGTCCTTGGGGGTATCGTAAATATAGTGCAGGCCGACAATCAGCTCGACTGCGCCGAGGCTGGAAGCCAGGTGGCCGGGATTCTCCGCACAACATCTCACCATATAATCCCGGACTTCAGCACACACTGCCGGCAGGTCTTTCCGGTCCAGTCGCTTCAGGTCAGCAGGCGAGTCTATCTTGTCCAGTAATTTGTACATATCTTTTTAAAAGTTTGCTAAGATACGAATTTTTTCACTAATTTAGCATCTTCAACCGATTATTGAATATAGAAGTACAAGTGTATGAGTGAAAAAATCGCCAAACTGAGTGATTCCGCCGCCGCAAGATGGACCGCGCTCGTGCTGCTCGCCGCAGCCAACCTGTTCGCCTACATCTTCATGGACGTGCTTTCCCCCCTGCAGGACCTTTTGCAGACCCAGCGGGGCTGGGACCCGGTCGCATACGGCCACTATGCCGGCTCTGAGACCTTCCTGAATGTATTCGTATTCTTCCTGATCTTCGCCGGCATCATCCTGGACAAGATGGGTGTCCGGTTCACCGCCATCCTCTCCGGAGCGGTCATGGTGGCCGGTGCCGTCATCAAGTATTACGCCGTGTCCGAGGCCTTCATCGGCAGCGGAACGGAAGCTTGGTTCCAGGCCCATCTGAACCTGCCCGAAGCCTGGTGGAACGTCACGCCTTTCTATAGCGGCATGCCCGGCAGCGCCAAACTGGCCGCCATCGGCTTCATGATTTTCGGCTGCGGCTGCGAAATGGCCGGCATCACCGTCTCCCGCGGTATCGTCAAATGGTTCCAGGGCAAGGAAATGGCCCTGGCCATGGGTGTGGAAATGGCCATCGCCCGCATCGGTGTCGCCATCGTGATGCTCGGTTCCCCGCTCATCGCGAACATCGCCCCGGTCAGCGTCTCGCGTCCCGTCGCCTTCGGCGCCGTGCTGCTGTGCATCGGCCTGATCCTGTTCATCGTCTATGGCTTCATGGACAAGAAGCTCGACCAGCAGGGTGTCCAGGAAGAAAAGGACGATCCCTTCAAGGTGTCCGATATCGGCAAGATCCTGTCCCTGAAGATGTTCTGGATCGTAGCCCTGCTTTGCGTGCTGTATTACAGCGCCATCTTCCCCTTCCAGAAATACGCCATCAACATGCTCCAGTGCAACCTCGGTTACACCGCACAGCAGGCCAGCCTGGTCTTCTTCGTGTTCCCGCTGGGCGCCGCCGCCGTCACCCCCTTCCTGGGCAACTTCCTGGACCGCAAGGGCAAAGGCGCGACGATGCTTATCCTGGGCGCCGTGCTGATGATCGTCTGTCACCTGACCTTCGCGCTGGTGGTTCCGGCCACCCAGTCCGTCATCATCACCTATATCGCCATCATCCTGCTGGGCATTTCCTTCTCGCTGGTGCCGGCCGCCCTGTGGCCTTCCGTCCCGAAGCTCATCGACAACAAGCTGCTCGGTTCCGCCTATGCGCTGATTTTCTGGATCCAGAACATCGGCCTGTATGCCTTCCCGATGATCATCGGTTCCGTGCTGAGCTCCACGAACCCCGGCGTCACCGATCCGCTCAAGTACAACTACACCGTGCCGATGCTGGTCTTCGCCTCGCTGGGCGTCGTGGCCATGCTCCTGGGCTTCCTCCTCAAGATCGAGGACAAGAAGAAAGGTTACGGCCTGGAAGAACCTAATATCAAATCCTAATGGCTGAAAAGAAGTCCTGGTACAAGCCGGCGAGCTGGATCGCGCTTGCCTGTCTGGTGGTACCGATGTTCGCATCGTACTACTTCGACGATATGTTTTCCAGCATCTCGTACCTGTTCGAGAACCCGTCCCTGACGGCCCTCGGATGGGATGCGGCCGGCTATGGACTGTACGCCAGCGGATACAGCGTCCTGTGCGTTTTCGGCGGACTGGTCGTGTGCGGCGTCCTGCTGGACAAATGGGGCGTCCGCATCACCGGGTCCCTGTTTGTGGGCATGATGGTGCTGGGCGCGGCGACGGTCCTGTACGCGCTGCTGTCCGGCTCGTCCCACTCGCTGCAGATCGCTTACGCGGGCTGCATGTTCTTCGGCCTGGGCAGCGAAATCGCCGGCACGGCGGTGACCCGTTCCATCGCCAAGTGGTTCAAGGGTGGCCCGATGGCCCTGGCCATGGGCCTGCAGCTGGCCATCGCCCGCCTCGGAACGGCCTTCGCCCTGGTCCTGTCGCCCAAGCTGGTGGCCCAGCAGAGCGGCCATGTCTATACCCTGGCCGAAACGGCGCGTCCCGCTGTCGTCGGCATGGGCCTGATGGCGCTCGGACTGATCCTCTGGGCGGTGTTCGTGGCCCTGGACGCCCGCTATGACGCGCGTCACGGCGCGGAGGAAAACGCCGCGGCCGAGGAAGAGCCTTTCCGCCTGTCGGATGTACTCAAAGTCTTGTCCAACAAGAATTTCTGGCTACTCGGCCTGCTCTGCGTGTTGTTCTACAGCAGCATCATCGCCTTCAAGAAGTTCGCCGGCGCCATCCTGATCCCCCGCTTCGGCATGCCCGCCGAAGCCGCCGGATGGATGGTCTCGATGCTGCCGTTCTCGACGGTGATTTTCGCCCCGCTGTTCGGTATGCTGGTGGACAAGAAGGGCAAGGGTACGCGTTGGATGATGCTGGGCTCCGTCCTGGCCCTGACGGCCCACCTGCTGCTGGCCTTCGCGCCCGCCGCCGTCCCCTTCTGGGGCTACCTGAGCATGGCTTTCCTGGGATTCGGCTATTCGCTGGTGCCGGCCGCCCTGTGGCCGTCCGTGCCGAAGATCGTGCCGGACAAGGTCCTGGGCACCACCTTCGCCCTGATCTACTGGGTGCAGAACCTCGGCCTGCTGGCCTTCAAGATGCTGGCCGGCTATATCCTGGGGGCCTCAGGAGACGGGCCTGTGTCCGTCGAGTTGATGTTCGTGGGGCTGTGCGTGGCCGCCGTGGCCGTCGCCTTCCTGTTCGCCCGCACGTCGGACCGGCATCCGGAACTGGCCCTGGACAAGGCGTCGCGCTGATTACCGGGGTTTTGAACGAAGCAACTTATTGATTTCTAAATATATACCGTTATGTCAGTAAACAAAGTCATTTTAGTCGGTAACGTTGGCAAAGACCCCGAAGTACGTGACCTGGAAGGAAACGCTTCAGACCCTGTAAGACCCAAAGTCGCCACTTTTCCGCTGGCCACGTCCGAGCGCTATCGCGACCGCGGCGGAGAATTGCGTGAGAACACGGAGTGGCATAACATCGTCCTGTGGCGCGGCCTCG
>JAFUWX010000069.1 GCA_017471025.1 Bacteroidales bacterium | reverse complement strand
GCCGCCGGGGGAGTCCCGAGGCGCGCTTGTAAAAGCGATACCGCCGTCCGGATGTTGGCTGCCTTATCGCCCAGATTGGAGCCCAACGAAAGATACAGCGGGACCATCAGTCTTCCATACCGAGTTCGACCTTGGCCGCATCTGAAAGCATGCTCTTGTCCCAGGCCGGTTCAAAGACCAGGTCGATATCGCAACCCTCGATACCGGGCACATCTTCCACATTGTTTTTCACATCCAGCATCACTTCGTCAGCCATCGGACAGTTCGGCGCGGTGAAGGTCATCCGGATATGGGCAATATGGAATTTATCGATCTGCAGGTCGTAGATCAGCCCCAGGTCGTAGATATTGACCGGAATCTCGGGATCGTACACCTGCTTGAGGGCAAGGATCACCTTGGAATACAGCGGAGCAAGGGTCGCAGCATCCTCTGCTGTAAGTACTTCCATATTTTCACGGGCCGCCTCTTTGATGCGTTTGATCATCGAGACCAATCCGTTCGCACGGGTCGGGGAAAGGTTTTCCTTGAGGCCGATGCCGTCAATGAAACCGAAGTCGTCGGAGGCGATGTCAGAAGGAAACTCGCCGGAATACACGCTGATCAGCAGGGAGATAATTCCCTTGGTAATAATGGCGTCGCTGTCGGCCGTAAAGACCAGGCGCCCGTCTTCCATCTTCCAATCGAGCCAGACGCGCGACTGGCAGCCTTTGATCAGGTGCTCGTCGGTCTTCTTGTCTTCCGGATAAGCTTCGAGATTTTTACCGAGTTCTATCAGGTATTCGTATTTGTCCAGCCACTCGTCATACATCGAGAAATCGTCGATGACGGCTTGTTTTTTTTCTTGCAATGTTGCCATGTTAACGAAGCATTTGAAGGGCCTTTCCGAGGCTCTGCGTAAAGTATTTTGCCTCTTCCAACGTGTTGTATGCGGCGAAAGAAGCGCGGAGCATGCCGGTGACGCCAAACCGGTCCATCAGCGGCTCCGCACACATCTGGCCGGAACGGACGGCGATTCCCATCTTATCCAGAATCAAGGCGAGGTCTTCGTGATGGGCGCCTTCCGCGACAAAGGAATACAGGTTGATCTTATCCATTGTTCTACGTGGAACACCGAAAAGACGAAGGTCGTCACGGCCGTCGAAAAAGGCCAGCATATAGTCTCTGATTCTCTCCTGCTCAGCTGCGATTTCCGGATCTTCCAACGCCGTTTGCAGGAATTCGATGGCCGGGACCAGCGTCGGGACGCCCGACAGGTTCTGCGTGCCGGCCTCGAACTTGCCCGGAAGCGGAGCATAGGTCGTTCCGCTGAAGCGGACGGTCTCTATCATCTCGCCGCCGCCCATATAAGGAGGCATGGCATCCAGCCACTTTTTCTTGCCGTACAGAACTCCGGTCCCGCTGGCGGCGTAGATTTTATGTCCCGACAGCGCATAAAAATCACAATCCGTATCCTGCACGTTGATGTGTCCGTGAACCGAGCCCTGGGCTCCGTCCACCAGCACGGGAATCCCCTTGCCGTGGCAGAGCGTGACGATATCCTTGACCGGATTGACGATTCCAAGGACGTTGGAAATATGGGGCACCGCGACGAGCCTCGTCCGGTCCGTCAGGAGTTCCGGCAGTTTCAGCAGCGACAAATGACCGTCGTCCTCGACGTCCCAGACCTTCAGGACGGCCTTTTTCCGCTGACAAAGCATCTGCCAGGGGACGATGTTGGAATGGTGGTCAGCCGTCGTCACGACGATTTCATCCCCTTCCTTCACAAAGGTCTCGCCGAACGAGAAGGCGACCAGGTTGATGGAGGCTGTGGTGCCGGAAGTAAAGACGATTTCTTCGCGACTGGCAGCGCCCATCCAGGCAGCCACGGCATCCCGGGCCCCCTCGTAGGCATCCGTCGCCTTCCCGGCCAGATAATGAACCGCCCGATGGGCGTTCGCCGTATATTGTCCGTTCATTTCCACCAGTTTCCGGATAACCGGCTGCGGCTTCTGCGCCGTAGCGGCATTGTCCAGATACACCAGCGGCTTACCGTACACCTGCTGCGCAAGCGCCGGGAAAAGGGCCCGTATTTCTCCGATTCTGTCCATATCTGCCTTAAGGACTGCAAAGTTAACCAAATTCTCCGTTTTGCACAAAAAGTGCGTATATTTGTAAGACCTTGATGTCTCTGCTATGGTAAATCAAACTTTTTTGCGGGAAGTGCGTCGGATTCTGCCCAAGGACCGGATCCTGACCGATGAACTCAACACCCTGGCCTGGGGAACCGACGCCGGAGAATACCGGATGGTGCCCGGAGCCGTCCTCCGTACCGGCAACGAAGAGGAAGTCTCAAAAATCCTTTTGGCGGCATCGCAAAACAGGGTCCCGGTCACTTTCCGGGCCGCCGGGACCGCCCTTTCCGGCCAATCCATTACCGACAGCGTCCTGCTGGTCGCCCGGGAGGAATGGGAGAAAATCCGCTATCACGACGACACCACCGTCACCCTCCAGCCCGGCGTGGTCGGCAGCCGCGTCAACCGATTTCTCTCGCGTCAGGGCCGCAAATTCGGACCGGACCCCGCTTCGATCGGGAGTTGCCGGGTAGGCGGCATCGTCAGCAACAACGCTTCGGGTATGAGCTGCGGCACCGAGTACAATTCCGACAAGATGCTGCGCAGCGCACGGCTGGTTCTCTCCGACGGGACCCTGCTCGACACGGGAGACGAGGCATCCCGGGAGGCTTTCAGGCAGTCCCATCCGGCTTTCCTGGAGGCTCTGGAAAACCTGCAAAAGGAAGTCCGGGCCAACATCGCCCTCGCGTCACGCATCCGTCAAAAATACAGCATCAAGAACGTCACCGGACTCAACCTGCGCCCGCTCGTCGCCTACGACGATATCTTTGAGGTCATTGCGCATCTGATCGTCGGCTCGGAAGGCACCCTCGCCTTCCTTTCGGAAGTCACCATGGACACGCTGCCCGTTGCGCCCTACAAAGCCAGCGCCATGATCTATTTCCCGAATATCGTTACGGCGGCCCAAGCTGTGCAGCGGCTGCTTCCGCTCAAGGTTTCGGCAGCGGAAATGCTTGATAACCGTTCTCTTACGTCCGTCAATGATCCGCACCTCTCGTCCGATATCCCGGGACTGACCGCACTCTTGACAGAAACCGAGGCTGAAACCGAGGCCGACTTGGAGGCGCAGGTCCAGGCCATTTCGGCGGCCCTGGGGCCTTTCGGAACTGAGGTCCGCTTTACGGCCGATCCTGAAGAAGCGGCCCGTTATTGGGCCATCCGCGCCGGAATTTTCCCGACCGTCGGCGGGCTTCGTAAAGAAGGAACCACCTGTCTCATCGAGGATGTGGCCTTCCCGCTGGAGCGGCTCCCGGAAGCCACCAAAGACCTGAGCGACCTGCTTACCAAACACGGCTATACAGACTCCTGCATCTACGGACACGCCCTCGCGGGAAATTTCCATTTTATTATCAACCAGTCCTTTGACTCACAGGAGGAAATTCTCCGCTATGATGCGATGATCCGGGATGTGGTGGAGTTGGTGGTGGGCAAATACGATGGTTCCCTCAAGGCAGAGCACGGTACGGGACGCAACATGGCGCCCTTTGTCGAGCGCG
>JAFUWX010000068.1 GCA_017471025.1 Bacteroidales bacterium | reverse complement strand
CTGGCCGTTTCCGCCCATGGAAGACATCCCGTCCATCTTATAGGCGGCTTCCGAAGGGGACCCCATGTCGTAATACGCTTTGCTGCAGGAAACAAGCCCGAGAAGGGCGGTAAGATATAGCAAGATTCTGTTTTTCATGGTCTTCTTTCCGATTGATAACCGCCTACAAAATCCCGTTGTGGCGCAATCCTTGCATCAAAGGTCGTGAAAAATTTGCGCAAAAGCGAAAAAAAGGATATTTTTGAACGCTGAACAAATTGAAAGCAAACCATTAATCTTTTAAAATTATGAAGAAATATGTTCTTATGTTCCTCTGCGGAACGATGATTTTCTCCGGTTGCGGTATGAGCAACCTCGGAAAGGGCTCCCTTATCGGCTCTGGTGCAGGTGCCGCCATCGGTGCCGGTCTCGGCTACCTGATCGGCAAGGACGGCAAGGGTGCTGCCATCGGCGCCGCCATCGGTACCGCCGTGGGTGGTGGAACCGGTGCCATCATCGGCAACAAGATGGACAAGAAGGCTGAAGAACTGGCTGCCCTCGAGAATGCCCAGGTCGAGACCGTGACCGACGTCAACGGCCTCAAGGCCATCAAGGTCACCTTCGACAGCGGTATCCTCTTCGACTTCAACAAGTCCACCCTCAAGGCCGACGCCAAGAGGAACCTGGATAAGTTTGCCGCCGAGATGGCAGACCTTCCGGACACGGACATCACCGTGCTGGGCCACACCGATAACATCGGTTCCGCCGAAGCGAACCAGAAGGTGTCTGACGCCCGTGCCAACGCCGTGTCCAAGTATCTCCAGGGCAAGGGCATCGCTGCCAGCCGCATCGTCGCCGAGGGTCACTCCTACAACGATCCGGTCGCTGACAACAGCACCGAGGCCGGCCGCGCCCAGAACCGTCGCGTCGAGGTGTTCATCTCCGCGAACGAGAACATGATCAAGGCCGCCGAGAACGGCACGTTGCAGTAATCTGCAGGTCCGCATCCCGCTTAGGACATCAAACGCCCCGCAGCAATGCGAGGCGTTTTTTGTCCAATAGGTTTACTCGGCAGTGATACTGCGTTGCGAAGTTACGGAAATAATCCGTATTTTTGATGGAGAAATAACAGGAACAACATGCGGCTTCGGAATCTGCTAATGCTTATTGCTGTTTTTGGGCTGGTCTTTCATGGGCTGGCGGCCTATTTCCGAGTGAAGCGGGGCACCCGGTCCAGCGGAACGTCCAGCACATAGGTCCGTCCCCCCTTGTACACCTTGCCGTTCTCGTCCTGCCAGCGGCCTTTCGGCAGCCTGACCGTCCGGGAATGGCCGGGTGTCATCATGGGCGCGACCAGATAGCGGTCGCCCAGCATGTACTGGTCGGTGCAGGTCTCGAAACCCTGGCCGGGGAAGGCATATTCCATGCTCCGGACGATGGGCTCGCCGGTCTTGGCGCCCTGCCGGGCCTGCTCCACCAGATAGGCGCCCAGTTCCTCATGCAGGCGGGCATACTTCAGGCAGACGGCCAGATGTTCCGCATCCAGGACGCGCCAGGGAGCCACGGAGAACTGCATCATGGGCATCAGGGCGTGGATCTCGCAGGAGCGGACGATCAGTTCCTGGTCCATCCTGGACTGGTCGATGTTCAGGAAACTGCCGAACTGCCCGCCGCCGATCATGTCCGGGCAGGTGTAGATGTGTCCCAGCAGGCCCGCGGCGATCATGTCGGGTACCAGGCTGGCGACGGCCTGCCAGGAATAGTTCTTGTCCCCCAGCCGCTGGACCAGGGGGGCGCCGCCCATCCGCCAGCAGGCGCGGAATTCATTGTAAGGGAACTCCAGGCCCAGGCGGGCCCAGCGCATCGTCTGCTCCGTGTCGAAGGATTTCCCGTCGAAGGGGCGGGTATTCTCCTGCAGGTACCGCTCCGGGTCCCCGGCGTCGAACTTGAAACCGTCGATCCCGAACCGCTCCTGCAGGTCGGTCAGCGTCCCCTTGTACCAGGCATAGGCCTCCGGATTGCTCAGGTCGTAGCAGGCGCTGAGCCCGTTCCACCAGTCCAGGATGGCAGGGCGGTTCCCCTGTGCGTCCATCACGAGGTATCCCTTGTCGCGGAGCATCCGGTACTCCTGGCTGTCCGGCGACACGAAGGGGCAGATCCAGAGCATCACCTTGAATCCCAGGGCGTGCAGCTCGTCCACCATTCCCTTCGGATCCGGGAACCGGTCCGGACGGAACTCCGTGCTGCCGTAGTACTTCTGCCAGTTGTCGTCGATCATCAGGATTCCCGGAGGAAAGCCGTTGTCCACGATTCCGTGCGCATACTTCAGCACGTCCGCCTGGTTCTGGTCATAGACCAACTCGATCCAGGTGTTGTACTGGGGCTTGCTGAGGAACATCTCCGGAGGGATGGTCCCGCTGGGCGGAAAGTGGGCGGCCGAGGCGGCCAGGAAAGCATCCCGGAGGTTCGTTCCGGCCTGGACGCAGGTCACGGCGCCCCCGTGGTGCGGGGCGATCCGGATTTCGCCGCCCGAGATGGAGGCGGAGAACGAAGTCTCGCACCAGATGTACCGTCCCTTGTCGGAGACGAGCAGCGGGGTGGTCTGGTTGTTGAAATTCTGCCTTGCCAGGTCGAAAGTCAGTTCCGTGGAGGCGTCGAAGGGCATGCGGACACCGAGGTCCGTCACGCAGCCCCACCATTTTTCGCCGGGCAGCATGCCGACCGTGCGCTCCTGGGCACGGAGTCCGGCCGTCAGAAGCAACAGGCCGCAAGCGAGGATACAAGTCTTGTTCATGGATTGGGAATGGTGTTTGTCGACGGTTGTTTACCGGAGCGGTTCCATATGGACGATGATGTGGGATTCGGCCCCGTAACGTTCCTTGAAACGGCGTTCGACTTCCGAGGCTTTTTCGTGGGCTTCAGAGAGAGACAGGCTGCCGTCCAGGCGGATATGGACTTCGGCCGCGATGCGGTTGCCGATGCGGCGGGTGCGGAGGTTGTGGGGGTCTTCCACGCCCGGAACTCCCCGGATGATATCCAGCATCTCCTGCTCGGTATCGGCAGGAAGGGAGCTGTCGGTCAGTTCGCCGAAACTGGGGCCGAGCAGGTCCCACGCCACCTTGACCAGCATCGCACCCACCACGATGGAGGCCAGCGG
>JAFUWX010000067.1 GCA_017471025.1 Bacteroidales bacterium | reverse complement strand
GACATCGAGTCTAGTTTGGGGGATAGTTCATCCGGCCCTCTCGCTCCACTTCAAAAGCAAATATAAAAAGAACACCGCAACCCCATATTGGAATCACGGTGCAAATCTAAAAGTCTGGGGGAATCCTTTCCACCAGAGATAGCATTATGCAAAGATAACCGGGAAAGCCTGGATTGTTATTCCAGACATATTTGTTATCTTTGCACAACTGCGCCACTGGAGGCGCAAGGACGCTATGCTGTTTGAATGGCTCAGTCTGGTGAACCTCTCGTTCACGGACATCTTGGACATACTGCTCGTCGCTACCATCATCTTTCTGGTATTCAGGTGGATCCGGAATTCCGCGGCCATCAATGTCTTCATCGGCATCCTGCTGATATACATCCTGATGGTCATCGTCGATGCCCTGGACATGAAGATGATGAGCAAGCTGGTCAGCACCTTCATCGACGTCGGCGTCATCGCCCTGATTGTCATTTTCCAGCCGGAAATCCGGCATTTCCTGATGAACTTCGGATACGGCACCACCATCGGCAACCGAAGCCGGCTGTTCTTCCGGAAAGTGTTCGGTCAGAAAGAGACCAGCATGGAAGCGGAAGTGGTGCGGAGCATTTCAGAGGCCTGCCGGCACATGTCGGAGGAGAAAGTCGGTGCGCTGATCGTCTTCCCGCACGACAGCCCGATGGAACAGATCATCCAGAGCGGAGACGCCATCGACGCCGCCGTCAGCGAACGGCTGATCCGCAATATCTTTTTCAAGAATTCCCCGCTGCATGACGGGGCCATGATCATCAGCCGCGACCGCATCGTCGCCGCCCGCTGCACCCTGCCCATCACGGAACGGACCGACATCCCCGCGTCGTTCGGCATGCGCCACAAAGCCGCCATCGGCATCACGGAAGAAAGCGACGCCGTCGTCATCGTCGTGTCGGAAGAAACCGGCAGGATTTCCTTCGTCAAGACGGGCATCGTCACGCCGATGGAAAGCATCAATACGCTGAAACTCCAGCTTCGCAGCGAGTTCAGCATCAAGGAATCGGAAGAAAAGGACGCCTGATCAGGGACGGTCTATACGCTTCCAGAGCCGGTACATCAGCACGCCCCAGGCCAGAAAAAGCACGATATGGACCCAGGTCGGGACGGTCGTGGTATAGGCCTCGTCTTTGATAATTTTCTGATAATCAGGAATATCCGCGTAATAATAAGCCCCGGCCCCGAAATCGTATCCGGGGACGAGGCCAAGACCGCGGCACATGATATACACCGCGACAAGCAGGACCACGCCCGCCACGACCAGCGTCACGATTCTGCCTGTCTTGGGTTTCATAGCTACTTATAGAGTTCGAGCACAGGGATGTCGAAGACCACGCCGCTGAGCAGCAGCCAGACGGCGAAGAAGGTCAGCGCGATGTTGAACACCTGACCGACGACATAGAGCCAGAGGACCTTGCCGCCCTGCATGTTGCGGGCCAGTTCCTTGAAATTGGTATCCAGACCGATGCTGGTGAAAGCCAGCACGAAAGCCCAGTTCTTGTACTGGTCCAGCACGCCGTTGATGGCCTTGACTTCGGCGCCGCCCGTCAGCGGCAGGACGATGAAGGAGGCGATGAGCGAAGCTGCGAAGAAACCGATGATGAACTTCGGGAAACGGGTCCAGATCACCCCTGCGCCCACTTTCTCTCCCTTCTTGTTATCGACGCGTGTGGCGAAGAACAGGGCCACGGCGAAGGCGATAAAGCCGATCAGGATATTCTGGATGGACTTGACCAGCACGGCCGCCTGTTCCGCTTCCGGGCCCAGGGCATTGCCCGCCAGCACCACGGCGCCGGTGGAATCGACCGTTCCGCCGATCAGGGCGCCGCCCATCAGCTGGCTCATACCCGTCCAACGGATGATCATCGGCTCGAACACCATCATGAGGATGGTGAAGATGATGGAAATGGAGATGGCCACGGAGAGGTCGTTCTTCTTGGCGCCTGCGGCGGCACCGGTCGCGATGGCGGCGCTGGTTCCGCAGACGGAAGTCGCCGAGGCCAGCGTGATGACCAGGGGCTTGTTGTCAATCTTGAGCACCCGCGTGCCGAACCACCACATGAAGATGATGACGATCGGGGTCACGATCCAGGCGATGCCCAGTCCATAGAGCCCGAACTTGGCGATGTTCGAAAACAGGACGGAGAAGCCCATGACCACCAGACCGGTCTTGATGTAGAATTCCGTGCGGATGGCCGGCCGCAGCCAGGTGGGAACGCCGACCGTGTTGGAAATCAACAGGCCGACCAGCAGGGCCCAGAATGCCCATTCCAGATAGCGGTTCAGGGTGAATTCCGCACTGATGAGCCGCACCACGAAGGCGATGATGAACAGGCACAGGAAGGCCGGAAGGTATTTTTTGATGCTTTCTCCCTGCAGCTTCACGCCCAGGGTGAACAGCACGCCGAGGGTCAGGACCGTCACCAGGCACTTGCGCCAGAAAGCCCAGCTCGCGAGCTGTGTGCCGAGCGGAACTGCCTTCACGGCAGCCTCTTCGCCCACCGACCAGGTGGAGAATTTCAGGGCGGAAAAGTCAAACCAGCCGGTCAATACGGCCAGTACGGCGATGCCGATCAGGATAAAACCGATCCAAACAGCCTGCCAATCCTCTTTCTTCCAGAGGTCTGATACATTTGCATGCATAAAATAAGTAGGTTTCAGTATTCGTAATCTGCAAGCCCAGCGCTTGCTGCATCGGGATTTCCGGCTCCCGTGGCCGTCATTCAAAAGTGACGATGGTCACGCCCGTTCCGCCGTAGCGGATATGTTCATCCTTGACCGAAGCGATGCCGGGCATCGTCCGCAGGTATTTCTGAATTTCTTCGCGCAGGGCGCCGGTCCCCTTGCCATGGACGATGCGGACGGAGGGCATGCTGAGCATGATGGCGTCGTCCACGTAATGCATCACGATTTCCAGGGCGTCGGACACGCGCTCGCCGCGCACGTCGATTTCCGGCTTGAAATTGAGTTTTCGCTCCTGGATGGAGGCATCCTGGACCGTCGAGATGACCGCCTTGCGGGCCGTTTCCTTGACGGCGCTCCTGTATTCGTTGGAGGTGATGCGCTCGACCCGGTCCAGCGGCATCTTGCTGCTGATGTTGCCGATAATCACGGTGACGGCCTTGTTGGAGACCTTGGCGACCTCCCCGACCAGCCCGCTTTCCTTGACGCGGACTTTCTCGCCGACCTTCAACGGGGCGCTGCGGAAGGCCTCCTCACGGCGGCGCTCCGCCTCCTGGCGCTCCAGTTCGGCCTTTTCCTGTTCGCTGGCCCGTTTGGCCTTGCGTTCGCTGCGGCGGGCCTGCCGCTCTTCGAGCTTGCGCAGTTTCCCTTCCACATAGTCCTCCCGGGTCTTCTGCTCCTGCTCCTTGCGGGCGGAGAGGGCACC
This sequence comes from Bacteroidales bacterium, assembly GCA_017471025.1. Lineage (GTDB taxonomy): Bacteria > Bacteroidota > Bacteroidia > Bacteroidales > UBA932 > Cryptobacteroides. The sequence continues at coordinate 27,264 of JAFUWX010000067.1, read as the reverse complement.
CATGAACTCCTGCAGCCCCTGCCTGGCCTCCCGGGTAGCCTCTTTCTCGGCCTGCTGCTCCTTGATGGTGCGGATGGTATTTTCCACCTGCCGGTTGGCGCCGCGCACGATTTCCTCGGCCTCCCGACGGGCCTGCGCGAGGATCTCTCCCCGCATCTTCTTGATGCCTTCCAGCTCTTTCTGGTACTTGCCCGTGATGTTTTCCAGCGTCTGGTCCGTCTTGCGGATATGCTGGAGCTTCTCGTCCAGGGCACGGCGGTTGCGGGCGATTTTGCGCAGGTTGCGCTCGATGCCCACGAACTCTTCGCCGGCACGGCTTTCCGCGTCCCTGATGATGTCCTCCGGCAGGCCCATCTTGCGGGCCAACTCGAAGGCGAAGGAATTCCCGGGCAGCCCCATTTCCAGGCGGAACAAGGGCTCGATGCGGGCGGCGTCGAACTGCATGGCGCCGTTGACGACACCGTTGTCGCCGGCGGAAGCGTAGAGTTTAAGGTTGGTATAATGGGTGGTGATGACGCCATAAACCCCGCGACGGTCCAGTTCGCTGAGCAGGGCTTCCGCAATGGCGCCGCCGGCGGCCGGTTCCGTCCCGGAGCCGAACTCGTCGATCAGCACAAGTGTCTTGCTGTCAGCTGTTTCCAGGATATGCTTCATGGAATCCAGGAAGGAGCTGTAGGTGCTCAGGTCGTTGTCGATGGACTGCCCGTCGCCGATATCCACGCAGATGCGGTCGAAAACCGGCATCTCGGATGTCTCCGACGTGGGGATGAGCATGCCCCACTGGAACATATACTGAAGCAGACCTACGGTCTTCAGGCAGACGGACTTGCCGCCGGCGTTCGGCCCGGAAATCAGCAGGATATGCTTCGCCGGGGTCAGCGTGACGGTCAGCGGCACGATTTCCTTGCCTTCGCGGCGCAGGGCCTTCTCCAGCAGCGGATGCCGCGCTTTGCGCAGGTTCATCTCCCCTTCGCGGGAAAGGATGGGCATGCCGGCGATGAAATCCAGCGCCGTCTGGGCCTTGGCCATCAGGAAATCCAGTTCGCCCAGGCAGATGGCCCCTTGCAGCAAGCCGGGGACATACGGCCGGACAAAGTCGCTGAAGGTCGAAAGGATATGGAAAATCTCCCGGGTCTCGGCGAAATGGAGCTCGCTGATTTCGTTTTCCAGCTCCACGATTTCCGCCGGCTGGACGAAGGTGGTCTTGCCGGTGGCGGATTCGTCATAGACAAAGCCGGGGAGCTTACGTTTTTGCGAGGTATTGACCGGAATCAGCATCTTGCCGTCGCGCACGGAGACGGCGGCGTCGCTTTCCACGATGCCGTCCTGCTGGGCCTTCCGGAGAATGGCCGCCATCCTTTTGGAAATGGCTCCTTCTTTGTCTTTCAGGGATTTACGGATATCGTACAGGACGTCGGAGGCCGTATCCTTGACATTGCCGAACTTGTCCAGGATCGCGTCGATGCTGCGGCTGACCTCGGGATACAGCTCCAGGTGGCGGGTCATCCGTTTGAGGTGGGGATATACGCCATCCTTGATGCCGCCGAAGAAAAGCGTCACTTTCCGCAGGGTGTCCAGCATCGTGCGGAGTTTGCCGAGCGACAGCAGGTCGATGTTGGCGCCGTCCGCTTCGAGGACTTCCAGGAAATGGATGCAGTCGATGTAGCCGCTGGCCGGGAAGGTCTCCTCGAACATGACGATAAGCCGCATTTCATCGGTCAGCGCCAGTCTCCGGCTGATTTCAGCCGGATCGGTCGAGAACTGCTCCTGCTCAACACGGGTCGCGGCATACTCGGTACTGCACCGGTCCGCAATCATCTTCCGGACCCGGTCAAAGCCCAGTTTGCTCTCCAATATGACAACGCCCTTTTCCATAATAGCCTGCAAAGATAATAATTCCTGCCGGCTTTTCAAACGGTTAGCCCCTCAACGACATATCCTTAGGGCCTGGCGTAAAGCGTATGCCCGCCAGTGATAAAGGCAGGGCCTTCCTCTGCGTGGTGATAGTCAGTGATTGAATCAAAGACGGCCAGATACTTCTCGTTCTGATAGACCAGTTTATCCGGATTGTCAGAGTCGAGGCGGGCGGCAATCTCGCACCGGAGCAGTTCCTTCTCCCGCGAATCGTTCTCATAGAAGACCACCACGGAACTGTCTTCGTAGTAATGATAGGCATCCTCCGGCAGGAGCAGGGTATAGCCATCCAGCGAAACAGGGGTATTCAGCTTGTATGTCTTCACCTTGTCAACTGCTTCGTCAACTGCTTCGGCGACAACAGAATCGAAATCAATCATGTACGGGTAATAAGTAAACTCGCCATAGCGTCCGTACATCTCCTCGAAATTATCCGCCCCCAATTCCTTCCGAAGATAATCCAGGGCACTGGAAGCGGTGTCCCATTTCCGCCGAAGGTCGTAGGAATCGGCAATAGCCGTATAAGGGGCATCCTCGGGGAATTTCCCGTCCTCCAGCAGGGCCGGAAGCACTTTCTCCAGCCGCGCGCGCTGATTCCGGACCCCCAGGTCGCGGGCCCGGATCCCGGGAATGAAGGTCAGCAGCACCGCCACGCCGCCCACCAGCAGACTCATCCGGAAGAAAGACCGGGTGCGCGGCCACAGCAGCAGAAGGGTGAACAGGGTCAGCAGCAGCGAAACCGCCACCAGATAAATCCGCATTTCCGTCAGGCCATATTCTCCGATGCGCCGGGCGATGCCGATCCAGAGCAACACAAGCGGGCCGATGGCCACATACGGGAAATACCGGTAGAACCCTTCAAAATGCGGCTGGCTGACCAGGGTTTGCAGCAGGCGGCAGACCAGCGCAACACCCACAAATCCGCCGACCAGATACGCCACGCCGCCGTCCGGCAGCCTCCACTGGATCAGGATGCGGAGCATATAGGCATACAGGATGACGGTATAAACCAGCAGGGCAGGCGTCAGGATATACTCGACAAGGATCTCCAGGAAGCGGCGGCCCTTCCACTGCGCCTGGGCCTCGGACACAAACGCACAGCAGAGCATGGGCGCGATGACCAGCCAGACCAGCAACTGGGGATAGACATACCATTTTTCGGCCAAGGACCTGGACAGGAAGAGGAAATCCACCGAGCCGACAATGGCCAGCACCGCCAGCGACAGGATCCCGGCCACAAAGATCGCGGTGCATCCTTTCACCAGGCTGTGGAGGATGGTCGCAGCATAGCGCTCATCGTCCTGCCGGCCGCCGGCCGCAAACAGCAGGATGAAGGAAATGAGATACAGCACGACGACACCAGCCTCCCCCAGATCAGGCCGCCAGAAATAAAGGGGAACCCAGAGAAGCGCCGAGACGTAATAGCAGACCCTCCAGATGAGAGAGCCCTTGCGGTCGGCCATCCGGTGCAGACAGAAGGACAGCACCACGAGCGGGAAAAAGTAGGCGAGCGGGAAATCCGCCTCCACCACCTTCTCGTTGGACAGAAGGGTCACGACAAAGGCCGAGACGCACAGGAACGCCTCCACGGGAAAGTCCCGGAAGCTGCTGAGAAGACCCCGCCAAATGGCGGAAATCCGTGCCGAAAATGAATGCATAGCCGCTAACTGTCCGGGCTGTACTCCAAAATATCCCCCGGCTGGCAGTCGAGTGCCCGGCAGATGCTCTCCAGGGTGGAGAAGCGGACCGCCTTTGCCTTGCCGGTCTTGAGGATGGAGAGATTGGCCGGAGAAATCCCGATTTTCTCTGCCAACTCGCCGGAATGCATCTTCCGGCGGGCCAGCATCACATCAATATTTACGACGATAGGCATTATTCCTCCTTTTTCGCTTCAGCCTCTTTCACCTCGGCACCCTTGAGGTAGGAGGGCAGTTCCATACCGGCCATCTTGAAGAGGTCCTCCAGCGGGGGAACCGACTTCATCATCCCGGAAATAAAATTGGAAGTGGCCGTCTTTCCGTCTGCGGAATTACCTGTATCCCAAACCGTTACCTTGTCGATATTGATACCCTTGACGGCTTCGACCTGGGTCTTGACGAGCTCAGGCAGCTTGTCGGCAATCAGCATCAGCACAGCCTTCTGCGGGTCTCCGGCGGCAGCATTGACCAACTGGTTGAAACCGGTAGCCTGCTTGGAGAGGATCTCCTGGATACCGCGGGCCTGCGCATCCATCTTGGCGAAAATAGCATCGGCTTCACCCTTGGCCTTGCGGCGGATCTGCTCGGCTTCCGCCTCGGCCTCGATGATCTTCTTCTCCTTGTCGATCTCCGCAGCGACGACGATATTGGCCTTCTGCGTAGCCTCCTCACGGGCGGCACGGGCGAGCTCGGCATCACGCTCGGACTGGTAGGCCTCTTCGAGGGCCTTGGCAGCCTGGACCTTTTCGGCCGCAACGGCCAGACGGTCGGCCTCTGCCGTCTTCTGACGACGCAGGGCATCGGAATTGGCAATCTCGATCTTGGCGTTGTTCTCGCCCTTCACGGCATCGGCATCGGCCGCAGCCACGTTGACACGGGTATCCTTGTCGGCGATTGCCTTGCCGGTCTCACCGTAACGATTCTGCTCGGCGACGCTCTTCTTGGCATCGTTGATGGCCTTGGCGGCCGCTTCCTTACCGAGTGCCTCGATATAACCGGACTCGTCACGGATATCGGTGACGTTCACGTTGATCAGCTTCAGACCGATCTTGCGAAGCTCCGCTTCGACATTGGTACTGACGTTGGCCAGGAACTTGTCACGGTCAGCGTTGATTTCCTCGATGTCCATCGTCGCAATGACCAGACGCAGCTGGCCGAAGAGGATATCGGTCGCGATGCTCTGGATATTATCGACGGACAGGCCCAGGAGGCGTTCGGCGGCATTGGTCATGCTGTCCTGCTCGGTGGAGATACCGACGGTGAAGCGGCAGGGAACATCGACACGGATGTTCTGCTTGCTCAGGGCGTTGGTCAGGTTGCATTCGATGGAAATCGGCGTCAGGTCCAGGAAGGCATAGCTCTGGAACACAGGCCAGATAAAGGCGGCGCCGCCATGGATACACTTCGCGGAGGCGTGGCGTCCGGTCTTACCGTAAATCACCAGGATCTTGTCCGACGGGCAGCGTTTATAGCGCTTCAGGATGGCGGCGAGGGTAACGAATAACACCGCCACCAGGATGAGGATCAGATAGAATGTGTTCATGATGTTATACAATTAAAGAGTTGAGTTCTTCGACGAGGACCGTGCTGTCGTTGATGACTTCCACGACCTTGATCGGCGTGCCGGTCTTGAGGGTATCGGAATCGGTGAGCGCCGTGTATTCGCGCACGGCATTGTCTATGGTAATCTGGACCTTCCCTTCGCCCGCGCGCTCGCCCGGAATGGTCAGATAGACCTTCCCCTGGCAGCCGACGGCCGACTGATAGATGTTGATGTTGCCCGACTGCTGCATGCCGGCGAGCCACTTGAAAAGCAGCATCACCAGGAAGACGAGCACCACGCCGACCACGACGGAAACCAGGACCAGCAGGGCGGTGGATTTCATCTGCGGCTGGAGCAGGATGGCGGTCCAGCCGAAGCCCAGCAGGAAGTTGATGAGGTTGCGGAAAGTATAGAGGTTCATGCCGCCGTGACCCAGATCGATGTCCGAGTCCATACCGGCCGCATCGAGGCCGTCCGCATCAAAATCGGTGTCAAAGTCTCCGCCCGCATCGGCACCCAGGAAGGTAGCGATGGTTTGGATCAGGAAGATGAGCGAGGCCGTGAGGGTCACGCACCAGAGGACTTTCATAATCGGGCTGAGGGCAGCCCACCATTCAGCAATCATATCCGTTAAGATTTAAGTTTAGGCAAATATAGAAAAAAATTTATTGAATAACAATAAAAAATTAAGAAAATTATCATGCGTTATTTTTATGGTATGGAAAGGCTCCGGCCGCTGGCCTTGCCGGGAAAGCCTTTGCCCCGGGAAACATTTTCGCTCTTTTGGTAGAAATAGCGGCTGAATAGGATGTATTTCAATCATATCGCTTGCGATATAAAAGATAATGCGTACCTTTGTGTCGTAAACGATATAAACACACGAAATAACGCAATAATATGGAAACAAAACTCTCTCTTCAACTTCTGCAGGCCTATGCCACCGGCCTGGCCGCGCAGAGCATGCAGCACAAAGTACAAAGCAAAGTGTTCAAATCCCAGGGTTTGACCAAGCTGGCGGAGAAATACGCCGACCACTCTACCGAAGAAATGGAATGGGTAGATAAATTCATCGACCGGATCATCGACCTCGGCGGTGAGGCCAAGGTGGAAGCCGCCCCGGCGCAAACCATCTACAGCAACCCCGTCGATTTCATCAAGGCGGACCTGGAAGTTTCCGAACGCGAAGTCCCCAACCTGGGCAAAGCCACCCTCGCCGTCGCGCAGGACCTCACGACCTACGACCTGCTCAAGGGTTATTATCAGGACGAAGAAGAGGATATGTATTGGATGAGAAGCCAGCTGGAACTCATTGAATGCATCGGTCTGCAGAACTGGCTCGTCAAGCAGCTCTAAAACCGGACACCCCCTTAATAAATAGACATGAAAAAATTAATCGTCGCGATGCTGCTGATGTTCAGCATAACAGCCGTGGCACAATCCCCCAAAGACATGACAACGATTTATGACTTCAAACCCCTCAACAACAAGGGCGTAGAGACCGACCTCGCGCAGTACAAAGGCAAGGTCCTGATGATTGTCAACACCGCCAGCAAGTGCGGCTTCACCCCGCAGTACAAAGGCCTTGAGGCCCTGTACCAGAAGTACAAGGACCAGGGGCTGGTCATCCTCGGATTCCCCTGCGACCAGTTCGCCCACCAGGAGCCCGGTGACGATGCCGCCATCGCCCAGTTCTGCGAGCTGAATTACGGGGTCACCTTCCCCTTGATGAAGAAAATCGATGTCAACGGAGACAACGCCGCCCCGGTGTTCGTCTATCTGAAAAATGCCGCCAAGGGAACCTTCGGCAATGCCATCAAGTGGAACTTCACGAAATTCCTGATTTCCCGGGACGGAACCGCCATCAAGCGTTATGCGCCGACCGTCACGCCGGAGAAGATCGAGGACGACATCGTCAGCTTCCTGAAGTAATGGCACACGAGGAGCTCAGACTCGGCAACCAACTGTGTTTCAGGTTCTATACGGTCAGCCGCCTGATTACCCAGGCCTACCGTGAGCACCTGGAGCCCCTGGGGCTTACCTATCCGCAGTACCTGGTCATGCTCGTGCTCTGGGAGCAGGATAACCAGCCGGTCAACGACATCGCCAAACGGCTGGTCCTCAACACCAATACGGTGACGCCGCTGCTCAAGCGGATGGAAGAGGAGGATTTGGTGTCCCGCCGACGGAGCCCGGAAGACGAGCGGAAGGTCATCGTGAGCCTGACGGAAAAAGGCCGCAACCTGGAAAAGACGGCGCGCAAGATTCCGCAGAAGATGGCCCAGGCGTATGCCCATCCGGAAATCGACGAGGCGAAGATGCTGAACCTGTATCAGACGCTGGATACCCTGATTGGGTCCCTGCAGGCTTGACCGGCGAGAAGAAAACAGCGGAGGCTGGCTCAAGGAATGGGCCAGCCTCTGTTATTTATCCCGCAATACGCGGCTACTGATTCGCTTCTTCGAGCTTTTTGAAGCCCTCCCGGAAAGCCTTCAGGGTCTCGGTCAAATCGGCATCCAGCGCAAGCTGGTTAATGATCTGGTCGCCGCTGTAGTCATTGCAGCTGAACCAGATGGCCCCTTTGATCTGCTGGAGATAGGGATGGTTGTCCCAGTCGGCGAAATCGGAGAACATATCCGCCACCCACTGTGCCTGGGACGCCTGGTTGCGCTTGAGCGCCCCGCTGGTATTTCCGCCAGCACCGCAGGCAAATTCGCCGATGATGCACGGCATGTCACCGAACAGCACCCGGTTCTTCTCCCACAGGCTGGTATAATGGTCCCGGAAAGAGACGGGGCCGCTGCCGTTGTTCATCTCATAGCTGGTCAGGCCCAGGATCTGGACATAGTCGTTGCCGGGATAATAGGCCAGGTCTTCGCCCCAGTTGGAATACGGGCAGCTGACGGCATTGGGGTTCCAGATCCAGATGACATTGTCCACCCCGCATTCGACGAATATATCGTACAGGCGCCTCCATCCCGCACAGAAAATCTCCGGATCCAGCAGGGTGATCATGCCGCAATAGCTCGTCCAGTCCGAGTTCATCTCGTTGTTGAGCCGGAACAGCACCGGACGGCCATAGGTCTTGATATCGGCCGCCAGCCGGCGGAAATGGTCGTCATAATCGCCCCGGACGATGGGCCACAACGGCGCATTGACGCCGGAAGAGGCGGAGGAATTCACATTGTTGTTGTCCGTCGTGAACTGGTAGGTAAACTGCAGGACGGGCTTGCCGTTGAAGCCGTTGCCGCCGGCATACTGCGTCGCCGACTTGACCGGGAAATAATGGACCTCGCTGGCCCAACTGAGGTGGCAGTAGGTCGCCACGAGGTCGAAGGGATGGTCCCAGCCCTCAGGACTTTCGAGGCGCGTCTTTTCGCGCAGGAACCAAGCCTCTTCGGAAGCATAGTTATGCTGGTTGTCGGAAGGCAGGGTCCGGACGAAGGCGCCGAAGTCCAAATTCTTCTGGGACAATAATTTACGATAATATGCACGGGTCTCGTCATTCCAGTGCGGGTCTTCTTTCGGCTGCTGCGGAGGCAGATAGTTCCGGGAAGTGCCCCGCGCGGAGAACGAGCGGAAAGACTTCGCGATGGACTCGAATTTCTCCCAGTCGTCGGTCTTGGATTTATACAGCAGCAATCCGAAACGACCGTATTGCCCCGCCTTGCGGATAATGGCGATCTTGTAATACGGGAATTCGATGCCGCCCGTCTTGCGCAGACGGATGGACCAGATCGTGGTGACATATCCTTCGAGGAAGTCCGTGCTTTCGGCGACCTTCTCGTGGTTATACATCATCGAATTGACCTGGAGATAGCGGTTGTTGTCGATATAACGGTCCAGCCATTCGCCGGTATAGATCCGGTAGCCGTCTATGTTGTGGCCGTAGGGACGGACGGTCTCCAGCGTCACGCGCAGGCGGGCGTCGGGATAATTGAAGCGCATGCCGTATTTGGCCAGCGTATGATCCAGGGTAAGGTCCTCGGTGGGCAGGGTGATGGCATAGCCGTCGGAACGGCTGACATAGCGCATCGTGGTGTTGCGGTAGAATTCATACCGGGCGTCCCCCGTGCCGACGGCTTGCGAGGCTTCCGGGACATAGGCGCCTTCATAGAAGGCCTTGGCATAGTGGATTTTATCCATGCCGGTATAGATCTCGTCCGCATACGCCTGGGACCAGAGCGCCCGGAAACTTGTAATGGCGTCGGGGTCGGTGATGTCGCCCCAGTCCTCGCCGGCAGGATTGTCGGAAGGCTCGTCGGAGGGCTCTTCCGAAGGGTCTGCGGAGACGGGTGTTTCGCTGGGGTCCGCCGAGGCCGGAGTCGGCTCAGTCGGCTGTTTCTGACAAGCGGCCATCACGGCCAACATCATGCACAAAGACAGGATTTTTTTCATGTTCATTGATAAAAATTCTTCCTGAACGCTTGCAAATCATCGGTATCCTTCCCCCGCACGCAACGGATCCACCAGGCCCGGAGGAAGCCTGTACCATAGCCGGTCAACTGCACAAACGATGCCGCAACAGCCAGCAGGCCGACCCGAAGGCTCCCTTCGCGCAGGCTGGCATCGACCAGGATGGCTCCGGCATACAGCAGCAGGGGCAAGATGGCCCAGGGCCAGAAACAAGTGGCTATCAGCAGGATAGCGCAGCCTACCGTAAAGAGGGCCGGCAGCAGGTGGACCAGTTTGAGCGAGTCGGGATATTTTTTGTACAATTGGATCCTGGCGATGCCGGAATTATGCACCTGGCGGAAGAACTTGCGCAGATCCGTGCGGCGCTTGTGCCATACCCAGGCCTGCGGGAACAGCCGGCAGCGGTAGCCGCCTTGGAAAATCCGGATACTCAGGTCGATATCTTCGCCGAAGCGCATCCGGGAGAATCCGCCCAGGGCGTCGAACACCGTGCGCCGGATGCCCATGTTGAAGCTCCGGGGGTAGAATTTGTCCAACCTCTTGTGCCCGCCGCGGATGCCGCCTGTCGTAAAAAAGGAGGTCATCGCATAGCTGATGGCCTTCTGCACCGGCGTAAAATCGGGGTGCGAGCGGTCCGGCCCGCCGAAGGCGTCGGTATCCTGCCGGTCCAGTTCCCGGGTCACGGCGTCGAAATAGCCCGGCGGCACCATCACGTCCGAGTCCAGGATAATGAGGAACTCGCCCCGGGCATGCTGCGCCCCGAAGTTGCGCGTCTGGCCGGGACCGGAATTGGGCTTGACAAAATATTGGATCGCCAGGCGGTCCTTGAACCGCTGGACGACGTCGGCGCAGGGCAGGGAACTTCCGTCCTCCACGATCAGCACCTCCATCGCGGGACAGGCACAGGCGGCGAGGCTTTCCAGCAGCTCCCTCACCTCTTCCGGCCGGTTGTACACCGGCACGATGACGCTGTATCTGACCGTTTGTTCCATGGCTTCCTGGGCAAATGACAATTTATTGCTCCGCGGACTGCGGCCCCCGTTCATACAGGATGAACTTCGTCGCCGGGGGCAGTTTCACTTTGCGGTAGCCCGCCTTTTCCAGCCGCCCGATGTTGTTTTTCGCATCCTGCTTGACGAAGACGAAATCCGCCCGGCGCTGCGCCACGCAGTCGTGCTGGTCGTCGTTCATCCGTTTCGTGGCGCCGCCTTGCTGGGACCAGTAGCGGCAGGCCGGCAGGGCTTCGGAGGCCATGCCGTAGGATTTGTCCGAACAGCCATAATACAGGATCTTCGGCTTATGGGCGCGGGAGGCGATGTAGTCGTTCATCGCATGGCAGGCTTTGCGGCGCTCGTTGAGCGTCTTGGGCGTGCCGAAGTATTCCTTGGTGTACCAGTTGCGTTCGCGGTATCCGACCACGCTGAATATCGCCACGATGGCCGCCAGGGCGACCAGGGAGGGCCAGGTGTGTTTCTTGATGCAGAAGTACAGGGCCAGCGGAAGGAACACCATCAGCGGCCCGCAGATGATGATATAGTATCCGCGCGCGAAGGTCAGGATCATCACGGTAAACCAGGCCGTGACCGCCAGGGGGAAGAATTTCCATTTGTCCAGCCAAGTCCAGGCGGCCGCACCGCCAATCAGGAACATTTCCAGCAGGGCCCGGAAGTCGGGACGGTCCACGATCATCTGCAGGAAATAGTTGCGGCTGCCCTTGAGGTTGGCGATGGTCTGCGGGGTCTGGATGAAATAGTCGTCGATGAAGGCCCACAGGGCGCCCCGGCAGGCCAGGAAGATGACGAAGGGGAGCACGATGGCCGCCGCCCCGCCTACGGCCCACCAGAAGTGCGGCCAGAAGCGGCGTTTTTCCTGATACAGCCGGATGAGCATGAAGGCCAGGAAGACGGCGATCATGAGGCTGCTGTTGTATTTGATCAGCAGGGTGCCGCCGAAGCACAGGCCCCACAGGAAGAAGGCCCGCCACCAGTCTTTGTCGGTGAGTTTTTCTTCGTAGAGGATCCGGACGCATTGCCAGAAGGACAGGGCGATGAAGATCAGGGCGGAGTCTTCGCTCTTGGTTTCGTAGTGGATGTCGGGGATGAAGAGGAAGGGTACGGTCAGCAGGGTCAGGAGGAAGGCGACGCCTTCCTTTTTAACGAACATCTTGACCGTCAGATACATACATAGCAATACGCCGAGGTAGCCGATGCCGTTGATGATCCAGACGCCGAAATAGTCGTGGGGGCTGATGAGGTAGGCCAGGCCATAGATGAGCCAGAGGAGCGGGCCTTTCGAGTCGGCGAATTCCACATAGGGCACCATGCCGTTCATCAGGGCTTTGCCGCAGGTAAAGAACCAAGGGGTGTCCCGGCGGTCGATGTGGTCGCGGGAGTAAAAGATATCGTGCAGCGGGGAGTCCTCGCCAACGAAGTAGAAAAACACCCCGAACAACACTGCCAGCAGCAGAAAATATAACCAGTCCTTCTTTTTCATCTCAATTCCTATTTGAGCACCGTCTTGATTTCGTATTTCGAGCTTCTCCGTTTCTTGATGCCCGTGTATTCCCCCAGGACGCCGAAGGCGAGCTTGAGCGACTTCCAGAAGGTGTAGGAGGTCTCCCCTGCCGCCCGTTCCGCCCGGACATAATACACGATGGCCGAAGGGAAACCCAGCTTGGGTACCAGGCCGCGCAGGTAAATGTCCTCTTCGCCGTATTCCGCCAGCTTCCGCATGGAGGCGAGTCCCATCAGCCGGAAATCGGCATGGTCGGGAATCACCTTGGTCCCCAGCAGGCGCATGATGGCGTAGAAAAGATGGGCCGTATTACGCTTGAGGAAGGTGTCGCTGTCGCGGTTGCTCCGCACGCCATAGACCACCTCCGCACCTTCCTGATGCCGGATGACCATCTCGCGGATGGCGTTCGGGTCGTCCTGCAGGTCGGAATCTATCGTCACCACGGCGTCCGCAATCTCCCGGGCCACCGACATACCGGCCAGCAACGCGGCCTGATGGCCGGAATTCTGCATCAGGTCCACTCCTGCCACCCGGGGATCCCGTGCATGAAGTTCTTCCACGAGACGCCAGGTCCCGTCGGTGCTGCCGTCATTGACGACGATGAGCCGGCTGTCGGGATCGATAAGGCCTTCGGCGGTCAGTCCGTCCAGGATTTCCAGGAGTTTGGCTGCCGAGATGGGCAGGACTTCTTCCTCATTGAGGCAGGGAGTCACGATGGCAAGTTTGATCATAAGGCAGAATATCGTTAAAAGGTTATCGATCAGCTTGTTCCGCGAGGTTGCGGGCCAGCTCCAGGAAGGCCAGGCCGTCCGGTCCGGAGGACAGGGCCGCCGGCTGGCCGCCGTCGCCGCTCTCGCGGATGCTCTGGACGATGGGGATCTGGCCGATCAGTGGAATCCCGAACTGCCGGGCCATCTTCACGCCGCCGTCCTTTCCGAAGATATAATACTTATTCTCAGGCAGTTCCGCCGGCGTAAACCAAGCCATATTCTCGACCAGGCCGAAAATCTTGCGGTTGATTTTCTCGTTACGGAACATATCCACGCCCTTTTCCACGTCGGCCAGGGCCACCGCCTGCGGGGTGGTGACGATCAGCGCGCCTTCCATCGGGATGTCGTTCACCAGGCTGATGTGGATGTCGCCCGTGCCGGGCGGCATGTCGATCAGCAGGAAGTCCAGCACCTCCCAGCGCACCTGCAAAATCATCTGTTTGAGGGCGTTGCAGGCCATGGGGCCGCGCCAGATCAGCGCCTGTCCGGGCTGGGCGAAATAGCCGATGGACATCCATTTCACGCCGAATTTCTCGATCGGCAGGATGACCTCGCCGTCTCCGTTTTCCATCGCTTCGGGCACGGCGCCTTCGGTGCCGGTCATCAGCGGGACGGAGGGTCCATAGACATCCGCATCCGCCAGGCCCACGCGATAGCCCAGTCGGGCCAGGGCGACGGCCAGGTTGACGGCGACGGTGGATTTTCCCACGCCGCCCTTCCCAGAAGCGATGCCGATAATGTGCCGGACCTGGGCCACTTCTTCCAGCGTCAAGTCATTGACTGTCTTCTTTTTCGGCTTCTCTTCGGCCGGCTTTCCGACGACGGCATCGACTTCGATCTCCGTATCCACGGGGGTATGGCGGTAGATGGCCGCGCGCACGCTGCCTTTCAGATAATCCGTCAAGGGGTCGCGGTGCTCGCCCAGCTGCAGGGTCACATGGACCTTGTTGCCCTGGACCGACACCGCCCCGACCATGCCGAGCTCCACGAGGTTGCGGTCTCCCTTGCCGGGATGCTGCACCTCGCGAAGCATGTCATAAATCTGTTCCTGCGTCATATCCGAAGGTTTATTTCACGATTTTCATTTCGTCGAGGAGGTAGCCGGCGCCGCCGAACTTGTCCATGATGAAGAGGACGTAGCGGATGTCCACGCAGATGCACCTCTGCAGGTCGGGCTCGAACATGACGTCGCTGGACATGGATTCCCAGTTGCCGTCGAAGGCGAGGCCGATGAGCTGGCCGCGCGCGTTCATCACCGGGCTGCCGGAGTTGCCGCCCGTGATGTCGTTGTTGGTCAGGAAGCAGGTCGGCAGGTCGCCGTTCGCGTCGGCATACTGGCCGTAATCACGTGCCTGCCAGAGGCTCTTCAGCCGGGCCGGGACACGGAACTCGTAATTGTCGGGATCTTCCTTCTCCATCACACCGTTCAGGGTGGTATAGTGCTGGAAAATCACGCCGTCTTTCGGGGAATAGGGCTTTACCGTGCCATAGGTCAAACGCATGGTCGAGTTGGCGTCCGGATAGGATGGCTGGCCTTTCTTCCATTCGAGCAGGCCGGCGGCAAAGTCCTTCGACGCCCGTTCCAGGCTCTCATTGCTGCCGTAGGCCTCGGGATAGCGGCTGACGATCTTGGAAACGACGGCGTTGTAGAGGGTCACGGCCGGATCGTTCCGTCCATCCTGGTACTTCAGGGCGGCGAGCTTCTCCGGGGAGGCGAAAGCGCTGGTCTCGAAGAGCCAATCGACATACTCTCCGAAATCCATGTTGGCGAAGTCGCCGATTTCATGGATATAGAGTTCGGGACGGGCCTTTTCGCGGAAGAATTCCAGCATCGCCGTGGCCATGCCTTTTTCCGTATTGACATCGAAGTCCTTGAACAGGGCGATGGCAGCCTCGGTGGCCTTCTTTTCCGCAGCCAGGGTATCTTCCGGAGCCTCTTTCAAAGCCCGCTGGCGGGTGAAGAACCAGGTCGAAACGATGCTGTTGGTGCCGATGCTGTAGAGCGATTCCGCCAGGAGCGTGACGTCGTTACCGGCCTGACGGCTGGACGAGACCGCATCGGAAATCTGCTGGAGCGCCTGGCCATAACGGGCCTGGCGGCCGGGATCCTGGTTCACCCAGGCCATGAATTCGGCTTCCTTCTGGCGTTCGCGGCCGATGATGTTCAGCTTGTCAAAGGCCAGCTGCTCGCCCTGCCATTTCTTCCAGCCATTGGCGGAAGAAGCGTATTTGTTGGCATATTGCAGGCGGATGGCCGGATCGGATTCCATGCCCGCGAGCATCGCTTTCTGACGCACGGTACGGGCATCCACCGAGATGCCGTAGCCTTCCATCATATCTTCCAGCTGGTCGGCCGTCTGGAAGCGCTGGGTGCGGCCCGGATAGCCCATGATGAAGGAGAAGTCGCCGGGCTTCACGCCCTTGAGGGAGATGGCCAGGGACTTGGCCGGACGGTAAGGCACATTGTCCTGGCTATACTCGGCCGGCATGTTGTCAGCACCGGCATAGACGCGGAACATTGAGAAGTCGCAGGTGTGGCGGGGCCACATCCAGTTGTCGGTCTCACCGCCGAACTTGCCCAGGGATGCCGGCGGGGCGCCGACGAAACGGACATCCTTATATACCTTGGAGATAATCAGATAGAATACGTTGTGGTTATAGAAACCGGTGATTTCCACCTGGCAGCCGGGGTTCGCGTCCTGGGCTTCCTTGCGCAGCTGCTCGACGGCCGCGTTGCGGGCGTTCTCGATGGCTTCGACATTGGCCGAGACCACGGCTTTGCCGGCCGCATCCACCACGGAGGTGACATCGGTCATGCTGACGAGGAAGGTCACGGTCAGGCCGGGAACGGGCAGCTCCTGCGCACGGCTCATCGCCCAGAATCCGTCTTCCAGGTAATTGTGCTCGGGGGTGGAGAGGCGCTGGATGCTGGAATAGCCGCAGTGGTGGTTCGTGACGAGCAGACCTTCGTCGGAAATCATCTCACCGGTGCAGCCGCCGCCGAAATGGACGATGGCGTCCTTGAGCGACGCGTGGTTGATATCATAGATTTCTTTCGGGGACAGTTTGCAGCCCAGGGACTTCATCGCTTTGGCATTGTACTGCTTCAGGTAAGGCAGCAGCCACATTCCTTCGTCCGCCAGGGCGGTTGTCGCGACCATGCATAAGGCCGCAATCGCACAGATCAATTTTTTCATTCCTATCTCAAAAATAATTGTAATTCAAGTTCTTACAAGCTACTCGGGAGGTGCCTAGCCTCGCGTGCGGGCGGGACGCAGTCCGCGCGCCCGTCCCAGGAGACTGCGCGCCCGGCGGCCTGTCAGCCACAAATATACCCATTTCCGCGCTGATTTCAAAACAGCGCCTCAGTCGAAAAGGGTAGGTTCCAGTTCTTTCGGATGGAAAGAGCGGCGATGCCAGGGGGTGTATCCGTACAATTTGATGGCCTGGATATGCTCGGGGGTGGGATAGCCCATGTTCCGGTCCCAGCCATATTCGGGATATTCCCGGGCCAGCTGCACCATGCGCTCGTCCCGCCAGGTCTTCGCCAGGACGGACGCCGCCGCGATACAGGCGTAGGTGGCATCTCCGTGGACGACGGTCTGGTAGGGATACCCGTCGAAGGGCTTGAAGCGGTTGCCGTCCACCAGCAGGAAATCCGGACGGACGGCGAGCCTGCGCACGGCCCGCTGCATCCCCGTGATGGAGGCGGCCAGGATGTTGATTTCGTCGATTTCCTCCGGACCGACCTCCTCGACGGCCCAGGCGACGGCTTCCCGCTCGATCACCGGGCGCAGCTCCTCCCGGGCGCGGGCGGTCATCTGCTTGGAATCGTTCAGCAGGGGATGGTGAAAGTCCCGGGGCAGGATGACGGCGGCGGCATAGACCGGGCCGGCCAGCGGTCCCCGGCCGGCCTCGTCGCACCCGGCTTCCAACAGGTCCGGATGCAGACAAGTTTTGAGGTGGATGTCTTTCATGCTGCGAAGATACGAAAAAAACCGCATCTTCGGCTCGGAAATCAAGCGTCGGTATGGGCTTTCATCAGGGCGATGATCGTATCTTTGTCCCGCAGTTGGGAGCGGAGCTGGTCGCATTCCGCCGCGAGGGAGGACACCTGCTCGCGCAGGGTCGCCAGCCTGTCCTCGTAATTGGCGACCATCGCATCGTAACGGCTCTGGTACGAGGAGCGGACATCGGCCAGGCTCTGCTCGGACAGACGGTTTTCGGGGTCGTAGCCCAGGACGAGTTCCTCTTTGGACAATCCCAGTTCGACGGCCAGGTCGTCCAGGTGCTTGTTCAGGATCTTGGTCGAGCCTTTTTCCAGCGCACGGTAGCTGTTCCGATCCATCTTGACCCGGTCCGCCAAGTCCGTCTGGGTGATGCCCAGTCGTTCCCTCGCCTGAATGATATTTTTCTTTATCGACTTGTCGTCCATAGCCATTACAATTGACAGAACAAAATTATTTCATAATGGCTGTATTCCCTGCATAGAAAAACCATGCTTTGACAGGGTTTTCCTGTCATCCGGGCAGAAACTATGCAAATTAAGGGATAAAAATCGTAAAATAATCGAACACCCAAGTAAAAACCACCTCGAAGACAGTTGTTTTAGACGAAACTTTCATGCACCTTTGCATCGAATTATGATGCATGTGCTATGAAAACTCAATCAACAGAAGCCCATTACGAAATTTTCGGCCGGATGCTGCTCGAAGACAAGGTCTATCTCGACCCGTCGGTCACGTTTGACATGATATGCCGGTGGATCGGTGCGGACCGCCATCTGCTCGACGCCCTGGTCCGGCGTGAGCTCGGCATCTCGGGGCGGGCCCTCATGCGGCTGTATCGCGCCCGCGAGCCGCAGCGGCTGGTGGCCAAATACGCCTTGCCGGAGCCTTGAGGCGGGGAAAAATAGAGATAAGACCATTTTATTTTTGTAATGGCCGAATATTTTACTATTTTTGCGGGGATATACCGATTTCGTAAATAATTTACAATTAATAACGCGTTATAATGAAATCTTACGACACTAAAGACGTCCGCAACGTCGTCCTTCTCGGCAGCACAAGGTCGGGTAAGACTACGCTTGCGGAAGCAATGCTCTTCGAGGGCAAGGTTATCGACCGCAGAGGCTCCGTAGAAGGCAAGAACACCGTTTCCGACAACACCGAGTTCGAGCAGACGAACCAGAAGTCCGTTTACTCCACCCCGCTGTATGCCGAATTCATGAACACCAAGATCAACTTCATCGACGCTCCCGGTTCCGACGATTTCGTCGGCGGCGCCGTTTCTGCGTTCAAGGTGTGCGAGACCGGTATTCTGCTGCTCAACGCCCAGCAGGGCGTCGAGGTGGGCACGGAAATCTTCGCCCGTCATGCCGGCAATTACAACATTCCGCTGATTCTCGCCGTGAACCAGCTCGACCATGAGAAGGCCAACTGGGAACACACCCGCGAATCCATCAAGGAAGCCTTCGGCAGCAAGCCCGTGTTCGTACAGTTCCCGGTCAACCCGGGGCCGGACTTCAATGGCTTCGTCGATGTCCTCAAAATGAAATATTACCGCTTCAAGGATGCCAACGGCACCCGTGAAGAACTGGATATCCCGGCCGAATACGCCGACGAGGCGGAAGAGATGCGCCAGGAACTGATGGAGAAGGCCGCAGAAGGTGACGACGCCCTCATGGAGAAATTCTTCGAGGAGCTGTCCCTCACCGACGAGGAGATCAACAAGGGTCTCGAACTCGGTCTGCGCAAGGGCGAACTGATGCCGGTATTCTGCCTCTCCGCGAAGAACGACATCGGCGTAAAGCGGCTGATGGAATTTCTGATCACGGGCACCCCGTCTCCGCTCGACACCGTCGCGAAGACCATCGAGGGCGGCGAGATCAAGTGCAATGTCTCCGAACCCACCAGCATCTTCATCTACAAGACCTCCGTCGAGCAGCACCTCGGTGAAGTTTCCTACTTCAAGGTGATGAGCGGTGTCCTGAAAGAAGGTGCCGACCTGGTGAACCCCGAGACCGGAAACAGCGAGCGTCTTTCCGCCATCTACGCCGTAGCCGGCGCCAAGAAGGAGAAGGTCGCCCAGATCAACGCCGGCGACATGGGCTGCGTCATGAAGCTGAAAGCCGGCCGTACCGACGTGACCCTCGCTACCCAGGGTATGGATGCCATCGAGCATATCCAGTTCCCGGATCCGAAGTACCGCTGCGCCGTCAAGGCCACGGACAAGAACGATGAGGCCAAGGTGGGCGACGCCCTCAACAAGCTGGCCGCACAGGATCCTACCGTGCTCGTGGAATACTCCAAGGAACTCCGCCAGACCATCCTCAGCGGTCAGGGCGAGCAGCACATCAACCTGGTGAAATGGAGAATCAACAACGAGTTCAAGCTCGACATCGAGCTCTTCGCCCCGAAGGTACCGTACCGCGAGACCATCACCAAGGTGGCTACCGCCCGTTACCGTCACAAGAAGCAGTCCGGCGGCGCCGGTCAGTTCGGCGAAGTCGCCATGCTTATCTGCCCGATCCAGGAAGGTGTCGAATTCCAGAACAAGTTCAAGATCGACGGCAAGGACACCGAACTCAAGGTGAAGAACCGTCAGGAATTCACCCTCGAATGGGGTGGTAAGCTCGAATATGTCAACTGCGTGGTCGGTGGCGCCATCGACGAGTCCTTCATGCCGGCTATCCTCAAGGGTATCAACGACAAGATGACCGAAGGCCCGCTCACCGGTTCCTATGCCCGTGACATCCGCGTCTATATCTACGACGGTAAGATGCACCCGGTGGACTCCAAGGAAATCGCCTTCATCCTCGCTGCCCGCAACGCCTTCAAGGAAGCCTTCCGCAACGCAGGTCCGAAGATCATGGAGCCTATCTATGATGTGGACATCCTGACCCCGTCCGAGTATGTCGGCCCTTGTATGTCCGACCTCAACGGCCGCCGCGGTATGATCATCAACCAGGATATGGACAAGGGCTTCACCGTGCTGCACGCCCGCGTGCCGCTCGCTGAGCTGTACCGCTACTCCACCACCCTGAGCTCCCTCACCGCAGGTTCTGCGACCTTCACGATGCGTTTCGCCGAGTATCAGCCGGTTCCTGCCGACGTGCAGAGCAAGCTGCTGGCCGAATACGCCGCCCAGGCCGAAGAAGACGAATAGTCTTAGCCACCATAAAAGAGACCCGGATCGCAACGACCCGGGTCTCTTTTTGTATCGGCCTTACGGCCGTTATAGGGAAGAATTCTACTGCGGCCGCAGGGTGAAGGACACGGCCGCTCCGCGCTGGCTGTCCGGGCCGATAAACACCTTGAACTCACCCGGTTCCGCCGCTTTCTTAAGGTCGCTGCCGTAGAATTCCAGCATATCGCGGGTGATGCGGAAAGTCACCTCCTGGCCCATGCCGGGCTCCAGGGAAATCTTCTGGAAGCCCTTGAGCTCCTTGACCGGACGCGTCACGCTGCCCACGACGTCACGGATGTACAGCTGCACGGTCTCCTTGCCGGCATAAGCGCCGCGGTTTTCGACAGAGACCGTCGCTTCGATAGCACCGTCCCAGGCCATTTCCGTGGCGCTGAGCCTTGTCTCGCCATAGACGAAATCCGTATAGGAAAGGCCATAGCCGAAGGGGAAGACCGGATCGTTGTCGATATCCAGATAATTGGTCCGGAACTTTTCGAACCAATGTCCCTCGGGCAGGGCGCGGCCCGTATTCTTGCGCGCATAATACAGCGGAATCTGTCCCACGCTCTTGGGGAAGGTCATCGTCAGCTTACCGCTCGGGTTGACGTCGCCGAACAGCACGTCGCCGATGGCCAGGGCCGCTTCGCTGCCGCCGAACCACACGTCCAGGATGGCGCTGACATGCTCCTTTTCCCAGCCCAGAGTCAGCGGACGGCCGTTGAACAGGACGAGCACCACCGGCTTTCCGGTGGCCAGGAGGGCTTCCAACAGTTCTCGCTGCACATCAGGCAGGCTGATGTCGGAACGGCTGGAACTCTCGCCGGTCATCTCAGACGCTTCACCCAGTGCGGCAATCACCACGTCCGCGCCGCGGGCGATCCGCACGGCTTCCTCGCGCAAGGCCTGCGCACTGCGGCTGTCCCGGTGCAGGTCACGGCCGAAGAGCGTCGCCCGCTGTTCATACGCCGCGTCCGCCACCAGGTTGCTGCCCTTGGCATAGACGAACTTCACCTCGGGCGCCACCTCCTGCAGGCCTTCCAGCAGGGTAGGCGCCTCTTCCAGACGGGCCGCGACACTCCAGTTGCCGGGCATGTTCGTATGGGTATTCGCCAGCGGTCCAACCACGGCGACGGTGCCTTTGCGACGCATCGGCAGGATTTTCTCACCCTTGAAGGGGTCGTTCTTCAGCAGCACGAAGCTCTCCGAAGCGATGCGCCTGGCTGCGGCACGGTGCTCGGGGCAGTACACATACTTGGCGGCCGCCTCGGCGTCACAGTACTTGTAGGGATTATCGAACAGGCCGAGCTTGTATTTGGCCTCGAGAATGCGACGGCAGGCCTGGTCCACCTGGCTGACGGACAATTTGCCCTCGTCGATGGATTTTTTCACGGTGCCGAGGAGCCCCTCGCTGACCATGTCCATGTCGATACCCGCATCCAGCGCCCGGCGGCTGACTTCCTGCAGGTCGCCGATGCCATGGACGATCATTTCCGAAATGCCGGTATAGTCCGTCACCACGAAGCCGCCAAAACCCCATTCCTTGCGAAGCACGTCGTCCAGCAGCCATTTGTTGGCTGTCGCCGGGATGCCGTCGATATCGTTGAACGAAGCCATCACGCTGCCGGCACCGGCCTCCACCGCCGCCTTATAGGGCGGGAAATAGTCGTTGTACATCCGGATACGGCTCATATCGACCGTATTGTAATCCAGACCTGCCTCGGCGGCGCCATACAGGGCGAAATGCTTGACACAGGCGAGGATATGGTCGTTGCCGGACAGACTGTTGTCCGGTCCCTGATAGCCGCGGACCATGGCCTTGGCCACCTCGCTGCCCAGGTAAGGGTCCTCACCGGCCCCTTCGCTCACGCGGCCCCAGCGGGGGTCGCGCGCGATGTCCACCATCGGGCTGAAGGTCCAGTTGATACCGTCGGCCCCCGCCTCACGGGCGGCGATGGCGGCAGATTCTTCGATGGCCGCCATGTCCCAGGAACAGGACAGGCCCAGCGGAATCGGGAAAGTGGTTTCGTAGCCATGGATGACATCCAGGCCCACCAGCAGGGGAATCCCCAGCCGGCTTTCCTCCACGGCGATTTTCTGGACTTCCCGAATCTGGTCCACCCCCTTGAGGTTGAGCAGGCCGCCCACTTCACCCTTGCGGATGCGTGCGGCGACATCGCTGCTCTGCGCCTGTCCCGTCACGATGGTACCGGTCACAGGCAGGTTCAGCTGGCCGATTTTCTCCTCCAGGGTCATTTTTCCCATCAGGTCATCCAAGTAACGGTCCATCTCGGAGCGTCCGTTGAACGAACTGCAGGAAACCAACAGGAGCGCAGCGCAGGCGATGATGGATAATTGCTTGTGTGCCATATATTTCTTACTTGCGGATGATGGCCACCCAGCCGCCGCCGGAAGCCATGTGGAAGGACACCTTGCTGCCTTCGGGCACGGCCACCGTCTCATGCTTGAAGTCGCGGGCCGCCTTCTCGGCGTTGAGGCCGTCCTTGAACACCTCCATCTGCCAGGCACCGTCCCCCAGGATGGGGCTCAGGTCCAGGGTCATGTCGCGGCGGTCCCAGTTGGTGATGGCGCCGACATACCAGGCGTCACCCTTGCGGCGGGCGATGGCGCAGTATTCTCCGATCTTGCCTTCCAGGGCGACGGTCTCGTCCCAGACGGTCGGGCAGTCGGCGATGAAACGGGTGCATTCCGGCTCGCGCAGGTAGTTGGACGGGGAGTCGCAGAGCATGTTGAACGGAGATTCAAAAATCACATACTCAGCCAGTTGGCGGCAACGGGTGCCCTGGCTCATGCCCTCGGAATTGACGCTGCGGTAGCTGGCGAAGGAGCCGTTGCGCATGGCGCCCTGCGTGTAATCCAGCGGACCGGCCAGCATGCGGATGAAGGGAACGACGGTCTCGTAGGTCACCTGGTCGAAGGCGCCGGTGGACGGGTCGAAGATGCCCCACTTGAGCTGCTCCAGGCCATGCACGCCTTCATAGTTCAGCACATTGGGATAGGTCCGGTGCAGGCCGGAAGGCTTGAAGGCGCCGTGGAAGTCGCAGAACATGTGGTATTTGGCTGCGGTGCGGGCGGCGTCACGATAGAAACGGACCATTTCCTGGTCGTCCCTATCCATGAAGTCGATCTTGAAGCCCTTGATGCCCATCTCGCTGAAATGCTTGCAGACGGCTTCCATATCGCGGTTGAAGGCCCAATATCCGGCCCAGAGGACGAGGCCGACGCCGCGCTCCTGGGCATACTTGGACAGCATAGGCAGGTCGATTTCCGGAATCACCTGGAAGAGGTCGGCCTGGAGGTTGACCGCCCAGCCTTCGTCGAGGATCACGTACTCGATGCCGTATTTGGCCGCGAAGTCGATGTAGTACTTGTAGGTCTCGTTGTTGATACCGGCTTCGAAATCGACGCCGTACAGGTTCCAGTCGTTCCACCAGTCCCAGGCCACCTTGCCGGGCTTGATCCAGCTGTAGTCCACGGTCGGGTCGGACGGGGCACCGAGGAGCCAGACCAAATCATTGTCGGTCAGTTCCTTATCATTCTCGGACACCACGACGATACGCCAAGGGAAGGAGGTGGGGCCGTCGATTTTGGCAATATAATTCTCGCGGGCTTTCACGACGCCCTGGAGCATGTTGTGTCCACCCTGCTCGACCACCTTCGGATAGGGGGCGAAATCGGCCGTCAGGACATTATCATGGTCGCCGTTGTACAGGTACAGGCCCGGATAGTCCGTCAGGTCGGATTCCGTGATGCAGACCTTCAGACCGGAGGGTTCCTCCACCACCAGGGGCAGGAAGGCCAGCCGGCGCTTGTCCCACTGGGACAGGGGGATATGGACATACAGGTTCTCGAAGGAATTCCAGTACTGGCGCGTGAAATCGTTCTCGTCGAAGTCGCGCACATAGGGGATGAAACCGGTCCAGTCGGCGGGGAAGGCGAAATCCGCCTGCTCGGCGGCCACCTCGCGGGCGCCCTTCAGCACGGATACGAAGCGGTAGGCGACGCCGGCGTCATAGGCCCGGAAAATCAGGTTGAATTCCTTGAACTGGAGGGTCAGTTCGTTGTAGTGGTCCCGTACTTCGTTCTTTTTGTACACAACCGGGAGCAGGGTCTGGTCCACGCTCTTGCGGACCGCCTTGCGTACCTTGTCGCCCGCGCCGAAGACGACGCCGTCCGTCATTTTCATCGCGACCTGGGCGTTCTCCAGCAGAACGGTCTGCCCATGGGTCAGGGTGTAGCGGATGTCATCCCCCACCACCACCTTGACGGACAGCTTTCCGTCCGGGGAGGCCAGGGTATAATCTTTCGGTGCGGCAAAGGCCGGAGCTGCCAGGACCAGCAGCCATACAAGGGTCAGGAGTTTTCTCATAATTATGTGATATTTAGTTCTTTCTTCATGTTTCGAAGCAAATCGAAGGCCTGCAGGGGCGTCATGTTGTTGAGGTCGGCGCTGCGCAGGGTCTCCCGCAGGGAATTGAGGGTGGGGTCGTCCAGCTGGAACAATGACAGCTGGATGGATCCGTCGCTTTCCAGCGTGCCGGCCGGCACGGTACGGGCCTTGCGGATTTCGCCAAATTCGGCATCCTTGGCCTCCAGGGCCTTCAGCGTATCCTCGGCCGAATCCAGGACCTGCTGGGGCATGCCCGCCAGCCGCGCCACGTGGATACCGAAACTGTGCGCCACGCCGCCTTCGGCCAGCTTGCGCAGGAAGATGACCTGCCGACCGGATTCCTTGACGGTGATGTGGAAGTTCTTGACCCGGGGATAGATGCCCTCCAGGTCGTTCAGTTCGTGGTAATGGGTGGCGAACAGGGTTTTGGCGCCCTGGCCGTATTCATGGATATATTCGACGATGGCCCGGGCGATGGACATGCCGTCATAGGTGGAGGTGCCGCGGCCGATTTCGTCCAGCAGCACCAGCGAACGGGCGGAGAGGTTGTGCAGGATCATCGAGGTCTCCAGCATTTCCACCATGAAGGTGGATTCGCCCCGGGAGATGTTGTCCGTCGCGCCGACGCGGGTGAAAATCTTGTCGAACCAGCCGATACGGGCGCTTTCCGCGGGCACGAAGGAGCCGGCCTGGGCCAGCAGCACGATGAGGGCGGTCTGGCGCAGCAGGGCGGACTTACCGGCCATGTTCGGACCGGTCAGGATCATGATCTGGCAGCCTTCGGAATCCAGGCTGATGTCGTTCGGGACATATTCTTCGCCCGGTTTCATCAGGGTTTCGATGACGGGATGGCGGCCAGCCTTGATCTCCAGCCTGCGGTCGTCCGTCATCACGGGCCGGCAGTAGTGGTTGTCTAGCGCCAGCCGGGCGAAGCCCGCCAGGACGTCGAGCCGGGCGATCAGGGCGGCGTCGGCCTGGATGGCGGCTATCTGCTGCCGGATGGCCTCGACGAGTTCCCCATAGACATTGACTTCCAGGGCATAGATGCGCTCTTCGGCGCCGAGAATCTTCTCTTCGTATTCCTTAAGTTCCTGGGTGATATAGCGTTCGGCATTGACCAGGGTCTGCTTGCGGACCCACTCCGGCGGAACTTTGTCGCGGTAGGTGTTGCGTACTTCCAGGTAATAGCCGAAGACGTTGTTGTAGCTGATTTTCAGCGAAGGGATGCCGCTGCGTTCGCTTTCGCGCTGCTGCATTTCCAGCAGGTAGTCCTTGCCGCCCGAGGAAATCCGGCGCAGCTGGTCCAGCTCTTCGTTCACGCCTTCCCGGATGACCGGACCCTTGCCGAGCGCGGCGGCCGTTTCCGGGGATATGGTGGTTTCGATGCGGGCGAGCAGGTCCTTGCAGGCCGTCAGACGGCCTGTCAGATGGCGGACGTCGGCATTTTGCCGGCCGATTTCCTGCAAGGGGCCCATTTGGGCCAGGCCCCGGCCCAGCTGCAGGATCTCGCGCGGGGCGATCTTTCCGGCGGCCGCCCGGGATACGATGCGTTCCAGGTCTCCGATGTTGCCAATGCGTTCGCGGACGGCGTCCAGGTCGTCGGTATGCTCACAGAAATGGGACACCACGTTGTAGCGGCTTTCCAGTTCTTTCAAATCCAGCGAGGGCATGGCCAGCCAGGTACGCAGCAGCCGGGCGCCCATCGGCGAGGTGCAGCGGTCCACGACATCCACGAGCGCGACGCCGTCACTGCCGGAAGCGCTTTGGAAGACTTCCAGGTTGCGGACGGTGAAGCGGTCCATCCAGACGAATTTTCCTTCATCGATCCGGGAGATGGAGCAGATGTTGTCCAGGCCGTCGTGCCGGGTCTGTTCCAGATAGACCAGCAGGGCCCCGGCCGCGCAGACGCCGAGCGGATACGGGTCGATCGCGAAGCCTTTCAGGGTCTGCACATGGAACTGGCGGTGCAGCCGTTCGACGGCGGATTCATAGACGAAGGCCCATTCGTCCACGGTGGAGACATACCAGCCGTCGCCGAAGATTTCGCGGAAGGGGCGTTCGTTGCTGCGGGACACCAGGATTTCTCGGGGGTGGAAGGAACTCAGCAGGGTGGCGACATAGTCCGTCGTCCCCTGGGCGATCCGAAAGGACCCGGTGGAGATGTCCAGAAAGGCTACGCCGCAGCGGTTCTTTTCGAAGCACAGGCCGGCGAGGTAGTTGTTTTCTTTCTGTTCGAGCATGGATTCGCCCAGCGCGGTACCCGGTGTAACCAATTCTGTCACACCGCGTTTCACGAGTTTCCGCCCGACCAGCTTGGGGTCTTCCAGCTGGTCGCAGACGGCGGCTTTGTAGCCGGCGCGGATCAGTTTCGGCAGATAGACTTCGAGGGCGTGATGCGGAAATCCCGCCATCGGGAGCGGCCCTTTGTCGCCGTTGGAACGGCGCGTGAGCACCAGGCCGAGCACTTTGCTGGCCACGACGGCGTCATCCGAATAGGTTTCATAGAAATCCCCGACCCGATACAACAAGATAGCTTCGGGGTATTGGGCCTTCACCTCGAAAAACTGCTTGATCAGCGGCGTATCTTCTGCGATATTCTTTGCCATATCTTTGCAAAGATAACAAAAAAGCCCGGAATATCAATCAAGGGGCTTTCCCGGTTATCTTTGCAAAGTTTATCTCTGGTGGAAAGGATTCCCCCAGACTTTTAGATTTGCACCGTGATTCCAATATGGGGTTGCGGTGTTCTTTTTATATTTGCTTTTGAAGTGGAGCGAGAGGGCCGGATGAACTATCCCCCAAACTAGACTCGATGTC
>JAFUWX010000007.1 GCA_017471025.1 Bacteroidales bacterium | reverse complement strand
GGCGAGGATGAATTCTTTCATATCGTGTTATTCTATGTAGGCTCGCCGGCCCTGCGCAGGCCCGGCATTGCAAATATACATAAAAAACCCGAACAATGCACACCCTTTTTCGCGGCATTCCCTTCGCGTGGGGCAGAAGCGGCGGACCCGGTTTTTGGGCCTTTTACAAACACCTAACAATCAAGCTATTGCGGCATTGTGGAAAAATATGTGGAAAAAAATGGAATAGATTGTAAAAAAGTGGAAAACTTTTGCTAACTTTGTACCCGAGCGTGAAAGAGACCGGGAGCGCAAGCTGTCCGGGAAACTATAGTATAACAACAGACACCATGGTATCGTTTATCGGGACATACTCAGCGAAAGTGGACGACAAAGGCCGCGTGGTCTTCCCGTCTCCGCTGAAGAACCTGATGCCCGAAGGTGCCGACATGCGCTTCGTCCTGCACAAAGACATCCATGCCAAGTGTCTGGAAATGTACACCTTCGAGCAATGGCAGCGCCAGAGCGAAGGTGTCCAAGCCAAACTTAACTCCCTCAACCCTCGTCACGCTGCGTTCTGGAGGGGATATATGATGTTCCGCGCCATCGTCGTACCCGACGCCAAGCTCGGCCGCATCAGCATTCCCCAGGAGCTCCAGAAGTTGATCGGTATTGACAAAGAGGTCGTGTTCTTCGGCAGCGACTACAAAATCGAAATCTGGGCAAAAGAGGAATTTGAAAAGTCCTCCATCGCCCAGGATGATTTCGTCGCCCTCGCCACGGAACTCTCCCAACAGATATAAGGAGGGAGCGGAATGTCTGAATATCATACGCCTGTGCTGCTCCGCGAGAGCATTGACGCACTGGTTACGAATCCCTCGGGAATTTACATAGATGCCACCTTCGGAGGCGGTGGACACACCGCTGAAATTCTTTCACGCTTACAACCCGGCGGGAAGGTCCTCGCCTTCGACCGTGACATCGACGCTTTCGCCAACCGGCCTGACGACCCGCGGCTGACCCTGGTCCATGCGGATTTCCGTTTCGTACGGAATTTCGCCCGCTGGGAGTCTGACAAGGCCGGGGCGGCGGAAGCCCGGGTGGATGGCATCCTGGCCGACCTGGGCGTGTCCTCGCACCAGTTCGACACGGCCGACCGGGGCTTCTCCTTCCGCTACGACGCGCCGCTGGACATGCGGATGAACACCCGGGGCGGACAGACGGCCGCGGACGTCGTGAACACCTACAGCCGGGAGGACCTGGAACGCATCTTCCGCCTGTGGGGCGAAGTGGAGAACGCCCGCCTGGTGGCCCGGCTCATCGAGGAAGGCCGGCAGCAGGAGCCCATCACCACCACCGCCCGCCTGGACGCGGTCCTGGAAAAGGCCACACCCAAATTCGCGGAGCACAAGTACCTGGCGAAGGTCTATCAGGCCCTGCGCATCGAGGTCAACCACGAGATGCGCTCGCTGGAGAAATTCCTCGAAGGGACGGCCCAGACCCTCAAGGCCGGCGGCCGGCTGGTCGTCATCACCTACCATTCCCTGGAAGACAGGATGGTCAAAAACTTCATCCGCAGCGGCCATGTCGATGGCACGGAAGAAAAGGACATGTACGGCAGGCTGCAGGCCCCGCTGGAGGCGGTCAACCGCAAGCCCATCCTCCCGGATGAAACGGAAATAGCAAGCAACACCCGCGCCCGGAGCGCCAAGCTCCGCATCGCGGTCAAACGATAAACGGATATGAACTGGAAGGAACTCACCTGGAAGAATCTCGCCAAGGGGACCGGCAACATCCTGATTGCCATTCTCCGGGGCGAACTCCTGATGCGTCTGCGCGTCGAGCGCTTCTTCCCCCATATCCTGTACCTGTTCCTCCTGGTCTGGATGCTGATCCTGATCGGCATCAAGTCCGAAAGCACGCAGCTGGAAGTAGAACGGAACAAGGTGGTACTCAATGACATGCGCATCTACCACGCCCAGAAGACCGTGGAAATGATGAGCCTCAACCGGATGTCCAAGCTGGAGGACTTGCTCAAAGACAAGGGCTCCGACGTGGCCTTCCCCGAAAAACCTGCGGATAAACTCAAGTAAGATGGCGGAGATTCAGACACAGAAGAAAAAGCGCGACAGCATCACCGTGGTGCTGTGGGCCCTGTATCTGCTGTTTATCGCCGCAGGTATCGTCATCATCGGCCGGATCCTGTACATCAAGTACTTCTGGACGCCCGACCCCGCCATCGTCCACTACATCAGCCCCCACGACGTCAAGGCGACCCTGGAGCCGACGCGCGGCTCGATCCTGGCCCGCGACGGCCGGCTGCTCGCCATGTCCACGCCTATGTATCAGGTGTTTATGGACTGCACCGTGCAGAAGGAAGCCTTCGAAAAGGAAAAACAGCGCATCCTCGAATATAACCGGAAGGCGCTGGCCAAAGGCAAGCCGGTCAAGGAAGTCCGCGACCGGGAAGGCGAATGGATGTCCAAGGCGGCCGCCCTGTCCGCCGGCCTGGCGGAAATCTACGGCGGCACGGCGAAGGATTGGCTCACCCTGATCCGCACCAACCGCGAGAAAGGCGGGAAATACGTCAAGATCGGCGGCCGGATCGGCCACGAGACGCTGCAGAAAGTCAGGAAACTGCCCCTGTTCGAGGAAGGCCAGTTCAAGAGCGGCATGCAGTGGGAGAAATACGACACCCGCCAATACCCCTACGGCAACCTCGCCAGCCGGACCATCGGCTATGTCAAGAGCAACACCAAGACCCCGGTCAGCCTGGGTATCGAGGGAAAATACAACTACGAGCTGCACGGGCAGGAGGGCTACGAATGGATGAAGCTCACCGACAAGCACAAGCTGATCCACAACTGGGACAGCAGCTTCGTCAAACCGGTGGACGGACGCAACGTGCGCACCACCCTGGACGTGGATATCCAGGACATCGCCGACCAGGCGCTCCGCCGCCAGATCGAGGCCAACATGGAGATCGAAGGCGGCTGCGTCGTGGTGATGGACGTGGAGACGGGGGCCATCCGGGCGATGGTCAACCTGCTGCGGGACACGACCTCGGGCCGTTTGTACGAGACCCTGAACATGGCCGTCGGACGGGCCGGAGAACCGGGCTCCGTCTTCAAGACGACCACGCTGATGAGCCTGCTGGAAGACGGGAAGGTGACCCTGGAAACGACGATCCCCACCAACCACGGCGACGTCAAGGGCTTCAACCGGGACGACCATATCGTGGACTACGAGCGGGAGAACAAGACCAACCGGATCAGCGTCCTGCACGGCTTCGAAATCTCGTCCAACTATGTCTTCCGCCGCCTGGCCATCGACCATTACGGCCAGAATCCCAAGCAGATGATGGACAAGCTGTACCTGTACAAACTGGGCGAGGCCTTCGACTTCGACCTGGACGGTATGGCGACGCCCAGCCTCCCCTCACCGGATTCCCCGCTGTGGAGCGGCACCGACCTGGGCAGCGTGGCCATCGGCTATTCCGTCGCGGAGACGCCGCTGCATATCGTGACCTTCTACAACGCCATCGCCGGCAAGGGCCGGATGATGAAGCCCTACCTCGTGGAAAGCATCGAAGAGAACGGCACCATCTATAAGAAACGCGGCCCCAGCATCCTGAACGGTTCCATCTGCTCGCGGGCGACGGCCGACACGCTGACGCGGGCCCTGCGCCGGGTCACCGAAGAAGGTACCGGCAAACGGATGCTCTCCGGCGCGAAATGCGCCATCGCCGGGAAAACGGGTACCGCCCGTATCGTCCTGGACCCAAAAAAGGTCAAGCGGAGCGGCCCCTACGAAGACATTTACGGCCGGAGACAGTACCAGGCGACCTTTGTCGGATTCTTCCCGGCAGACGCCCCGAAATATTCGGCCATCGTCGTCATCTATTCCAACCTGAGCAGAAAGATTTTCTACGGCGGCACGATGCCGGCCAAGACCTTCCGCGAAATCGTGGATAAGATCTATGCCCTGGACCCGGAAGGCGGCCAGACCCTGTATGCCAACGGCCAGATGCCCAAATGGGAGCAGCCGGAAGAAGTAAAGAAACCTTAAAGACATGATATTAAAAGATATATTGGAGAACATCGGCGTGCAGTCCGTCAAGGGACGAGGCGACCTGGACATCCGCGCCATCACTGCGGATTCGCGGCAGGTCGTCCCCGGCGCGGCCTTCTTCGCCGTCAAGGGATTCGCCAGCGACGGACACGCCTACATCGACAAGGCGGTCGCCGCCGGCGCGCAGGCCATCGTCTATGAGGACGAAACGGCCCTGGCCGCCGCCCTCTCGCGGATCAGCCCGGCCAACGACCTGGAGGCCAAGAGCGGACATATCGCCGCCATCGAAAGCCTGACGCTCGTGCGGGTGGAGCATGCCCGCCGCGCCCTGGCCCTGGCTGCAGACAACTTCTACGGCCATCCGTCCCGCGAACTCACCCTGGTGGGCATCACGGGCACCAACGGCAAGACCACGACCGTCACCCTGCTGTACAACCTGTTCCGCAGGCTGGGCTACGAATGCGGCCTGCTCTCGACCATCGCGAACTACGTGGGCGCCAAGCGCCTGGAAACGGCCAACACCACGGCCGACCCGGTCACCATCAACGCCCTGCTGCGCCAGATGGCCGACGCCGGCTGCCAGTACTGCTTCATGGAGGTCAGCTCCATCGGCGTGGAACAGGACCGCGTCACGGGCCTGTGCTTCAAGGCCGGCATCTTCTCCAACCTGACGCACGACCACCTGGACTACCACAAGACCTTCGCGGAATACCTCCGCTGCAAGAAATGCTTCTTCGACACCCTGCCCCGGGACGCCTGGGCCATCACGAACATCGACGACCGCAACGGCCTGGTGATGGTGCAGAACACGCAGGCGCAGGTGGTGACCTATTCCTGCCGGAACCTGGCCGACCACACCTGCCGCATCCTGGAAGAGAGCTTCGACGGCATGCTGCTGCGCCTGGACGGACAGGATGTCTGGACCCGGCTCATCGGCCAGCACAATGCCTATAACCTCCTGGCCATCTACACCACGGCCATCCTCATCGGCGCCGGCAAGGAAGAGACCCTCGTGGCGCTGAGCACCCTGGAATCCGCCAAGGGACGACTGGAGACCCTCCGCGGCCCGAAGGAACTGTCCGTAGTCATCGACTATGCGCACACGCCGGACGCCCTGGAGAACGTCCTGAAAACCCTGCGGGACATCGCCCCGCAGCGCTGCCTGATCTGCCTGTTCGGCTGCGGCGGCGACCGGGACAAGACCAAACGCCCGGAAATGGCCAAGGTGGCCGCCCAGTACGCGGACCGCATCTTCGTGACCTCCGACAACAGCCGCACCGAGCGGACGGAGGACATCCTGGAAGACATCCGCGCGGGCCTGGACGCCCAGGGACGGGCCAAGTCCCTGTTCATCTCCGACCGCCGGGAAGCCATCCGCAGCGCCGTCATGCTGGCCCCGGAAGGCGCCACCATCCTGCTGGCCGGGAAAGGCCACGAAACCTACCAGATCATCGGAACGGAGAAACGCCATTTCGATGAAAGAGAAATTGTCACAGACGTGTTCAAAACCTTATAGATAAATGATTTACCACTTATTCGAATATTTACGGCAATTTGACTTCCCGGGCGTCCGGCTGATGTCCTACCTTTCCTTCCGCGCCATGCTCGCCAGCGTGACGTCGATGCTCTTCGTCCTCGTCGTCGGCAAGCGGATCATCGACCTGCTGCAGCGCAAACAGATCGGGGAGACCATCCGCGACCTGGGCCTGGAAGGACAGATGCAGAAAAAAGGCACGCCGACGATGGGCGGGGTGATCATCATCCTGGGCATCCTGGTGTCCGCCCTGCTGTTCTGCAACCTCAAGAACATCTATGTCAACCTCTTGCTGCTGACCACCCTCTGGTGTGGCGGCATGGGCTTCGCGGACGATTACATCAAAGTCTTCAAGCACAACAAGGAAGGCATGAGCGAGAAGGGCAAGCTGATCCTGCAGATCATGCTGGGCTTCGCCATCGGCCTGACCGTCTGCTACAGCCCCGACATCGTCGTGCGCGAGAAAGTCCGCAACGAGGATGCGGTGTATGTCTCCGAAAACAGCAGCAACGTCAACGTGGACTCCGAGCGCCTGATCACCTCCGGCCAGTGGAAGTCGGAAGACGTGGTCAAGAGCACCAAGACGACGATCCCCTTCGTCAAGAGCCATGAATTCGACTACAAGATCCTCTCCCCCTTCAAGGGCAAATGGGGATGGTACGCCAAGTGGGCCATCTACGTGATGATGATCATTTTCGTCATCATGGCCTGCTCCAACGGGGCCAACCTCACCGACGGCATGGACGGACTGTCCGCCGGCACGTCGGCCATCGTCGGCGTGGTGATCGGCATCCTGGCCTGGCTGAGCGGCAACTTGATTGACTCCAATTATTTGAATATCATGTATATACCCGGCACGGGCGAGGTAGCCATCTTCATGTCCGCCTTCGTGGGCGCGCTGATCGGCTTCCTATGGTACAACTCCTACCCGGCACAGGTCTTCATGGGCGACACCGGCTCGCTGACCATCGGCGGCATCATCGGCGTGAGCGCCATCCTGATCCGGAAGGAGCTCCTCCTGCCCATCCTCTGCGGCATCTTCGTGGTGGAAAGCCTCTCGGTGCTGCTCCAGCGGGGTTATTTCAAATATACACGGAAGAAATACGGTGAAGGCCGGCGCATCTTCAAGATGTCCCCCCTGCATCACCATTATCAGAAAGAAGGGATACCGGCCGTCATCCAGTCCCCGGCCCGTGCACTTCCGGAAGCCAAGATCGTGGCGCGCTTCTGGATTGTCGGGCTCATCCTGGCCGTGGCGACGTTGGCTTTGTTGAAATTAAGATAAGATCGAATCAATATGTCTCGG
Source organism: Bacteroidales bacterium (assembly GCA_017471025.1). Classification (GTDB taxonomy): domain Bacteria; phylum Bacteroidota; class Bacteroidia; order Bacteroidales; family UBA932; genus Cryptobacteroides. The sequence goes on along the minus strand of JAFUWX010000007.1, from coordinate 13,993 downwards.
ATTGTAGTATTGGGTGGAGCGGAAAGCGGTGTGGGCGCCGCCGTGCTCGCGAAAGTGAAAGGTTTCGACGTCTTCCTCTCGGATAAGGGGACGATCGCCGACAAATATGTGGAAGAACTCCGCAAATGGGACATCCCCTTCGAGCAGGGGCAGCACAGCGAGTCCCTGATCCTGAGCGCGGACGAAGTCGTCAAGAGCCCCGGGATCCCCTCGACGGTGCCGATGGTCCGCAAGATCGAGGAAAAAGGCATCCACATCATCTCCGAAATCGAATTCGCCGGGCGCTACGACAACGCCAGGAAAATCTGCATCACCGGCAGCAACGGCAAGACGACCACCACGTCGCTGATCTACTACCTGCTGCAGCAGGCCGGGCTGAACGTCGGCCTGGGCGGCAACATCGGCAAGAGCTACGCCTATCAGGTGGCGACCGAGCACTTTGACTATTATGTCCTGGAAATCAGCAGCTTCCAGCTGGATAACTGCTACGATTTCCGCCCGGACATCGCCATCATCACCAACATCACGCCCGACCACCTGGACCGCTACGACCACAACATCGAGAACTACGCCCGGTCCAAATTCCGGATCATCCGGAACCTGCGGCCGGAAGACTGCTTCATCTTCGACTCCGACGACGAGATCACGATCAACCACCTGGACAAGATCATCACCCAGGCCAAGAAACTCCCCTTCACCCAGAAGGGCGAAGTGCAGCAGGGCGCCTTCCTGCAGAACGACAAGATCGTCGTCCGCTACGAGAAAGACGAATGCGACATCTACCTGGAAGAACTCGCCCTGGGCGGAAAGCACAATGTCTATAACTCCATGGCCGCCGCGCTCGCCGCGAAGGCCTCGGGTATCGACAACGCCGTCATCCGCGAATCCCTGCGCTCCTTCAAGGCCATCGAGCACCGGCTCGAACCGGTCCTGAGCGTGGGCGGCGTGCTGTATATCAACGACTCCAAGGCCACCAACGTGGACGCCGCCTGGTATGCGCTGGAATGCCAGAAGAAGCCGGTCGTCTGGATCGTGGGCGGCACCGACAAGGGCAACGACTACAGTGTCCTGAACGACCTGGTGCGCAGCAAAGTGAAAGGCATCGTGTGCCTGGGCGTGGACAATGCGAAGATCCACCAGGCCTTCGAAGGCATCGTCGGGGCCGACAAGATGGTGGACACCCGCAGCGCCGAGGAGGCGGTCCAGGCGGCCAGCAAGATGGCCGAGGACGGCGACGTGGTGCTGCTGAGCCCCTGCTGCGCCAGCTTCGACCTGTTCACCTGCTACGAAGACCGGGGCGAAAAATTCAAAGCCGCCGTCAGAAATTTGTAATATGGAGAAAAATAAGCTGCCTCGTTCCAAAACCTGTGGCCGCTTATTACTAGGAATATAAAGAGAACCAACGAGATGGAAACGAAGAAGGGACAAAGCCGGTTCGGCAAACTACTCTCCCTAATGGAGAACGTACAGGGCGACAGGGTCATCTGGATGATCGCCCTGACGCTGGTCATGCTGTCCATCCTGACCATCTCGTCCTCCACCTCCCTGCTGGCCCTGGCCGGCAAGACCACGCGCGAAGCCATCATCCGCAAACACCTGCTGGTCTCCGGCGTCGGCGTCGGCCTCATCGTATTCATCTACAACATCCGCAACCTCAAGGTCCTGGAGACCGGCGCGAAAATCGGCGTATGGCTGTCCCTTTTCCTGCTGATCTACCTCAACCTGCACATCAAACTCCCCTTCTTCCGCGCCGAATACATCAACAGCGCCTGGCGCACCATCAAAGTCTTCGGCAGCTTCCAGCTCCATGTCTATGAAGTCGTCAAAGTCGCGATGGTCATGTACATGGCCTGGGCCGTCCACGCCTACAAGGAAGAAGAAAAAGGCCGGAAGGCCTTCTGGCTCTGCCACAAGCTGAAAGGCTGGTTCGAAACCGACTTCGGCAAGAAAGTCCTGTACATCTACGCCCCCATGGGCGGGGTCTTCATCCTCATCGTGGGCGGCAGCATGTCCAGCGCCCTGTTCATCACCGGCATCCTCTTCGTGACCATGCTGATCGGCGGATTCAAGGGCAAGGAACTCGCCCTCATCGTCCTGGCGGGCATCGTCGCGATAGCCGGCGTCATCGGCATCCACTACGCCAGCGGCGGCCGCGCCTTCTCCCATGTCGGCACCGCCCTCAACCGCATCGGCCTCTCGCCCGAAGAAGAACTCGTCGATGCCCTGGGCACACCGGACTTCGACACCGTCCTCGGCCGCACCCAGCAGCCCCTGGGCGCGAAACTCGCCATCAGCGAAGGCGGATTCTTCGGGAAAGGCCCCGGACGCAGCACCCAGAAACACGTCGTACCGGTCATCTTCGCCGACTACATGTTCGCCTTCATCATCGAAGAATACGGGGTACTGGGCGCCCTGCTCGTCATCATCCTGTACGCCGCCCTGCTGGCCAGGGGGTCCATCGTCGCGCGCAACTGCGACGACGACTTCGCCAAAACGGCCATCGCCGGGCTCGTCATCCTGATCTCGGGACAGGCCCTCATGCACATGATGGTCAATGTGGGCATAGGCCCGCTGACCGGGCAGGCGCTGCCGATGATCAGCGACGGCAAGACCTCCTTCCTGTGCTTCAGCATCGCCTTCGGCATCATCCTGTCCATCAGCCGCGGCGCACGCAGGAAAGTGGAGCAGGAAACCCGTGAAACGGCGCCTATCCTCGCGGCGGAAGACGAGGTACGCGAGAGTCTCAACGATTTGGATCAGATATAGTTATGGAATACAAGAAACTTCGGGGCATCATCAGCGGCGGCGGTACGGGAGGCCACATCTTCCCGGCCGTCTCGATCGCCGGCAAACTGCGCGAACTCTGCCCGGCGAGCGAAATCCTGTTCGTCGGCGCGGAAGGGAAAATGGAGATGGAGAAAGTGCCGGCCGCCGGTTTCGAAATCATCGGCCTGCCGATCACCGGCTTGCAGCGCCAGCTCAACTGGAAGAACCTCGTCAACGACATCCAGGTGCCTTTCAAGGTGGTCGCCAGCGTCCGCAAGGCCCGGAAAATCATCCGCTCCTTCCGGCCGGACATCGCCATCGGCGTAGGCGGTTATGCCTCCGCTCCCCTGCTGTGGGCCGCGCAAAAAGAAGGCATCCCCACGCTCATCCAGGAGCAGAACGGATTCGCCGGCCTGACGAACAAGCTGCTCGGCAAGAAGGCCGGCTGCATCTGCGTCGCCTACGAAGGGATGGAACGCTTCTTCCCCGCCGACCGGATCGTCATGAGCGGCAACCCTATCCGCAGCAGCATCGTCCCCGCCACGCCGGAGCTCAGGGCGGAAGCCTGCAAATACTACGGCCTGGACCCCGACAAACGGCATCTCCTTATCGTCGGCGGCAGCCTGGGCAGCGGCACCCTGAACAAGGCCATGAAGGCCTGGATCGAGCAGGGCCACCCCGGCGGCGAAGACATCGAGGTCATCTGGCAATGCGGCAAATATTACAAACAGGGCATTGAAGCCTTCATGGCGGGACGCGAGGTTCCGGGCCTGCAATACAGCGACTTCATCGCCCGGATGGACCTGGCCTTCGCCGCGGCCGACCTGGTCGTATCCCGCTCCGGCGCATCGACCGTGTCCGAACTCTGCGTCGCCCGGAAAGCCGCGCTGTTCGTCCCCTCGCCCAACGTCGCAGAAGACCATCAGACCCACAACGCCATGGCGCTGGTGCGCAAGGACGCCGCCTGCCTGGTCAAGGATGCGGAGGCCGCCGAAAAGCTGCTGCCCACCGCCCTCGGTCTGCTGCACGACCCGGAGCGCATCGCCGCCCTGGAAAAGAATATCGCCGCCCTGGCCCTGCCGGATGCGGCCCTGACCATTGCAAAAGAAGCCTATAAACTGGTAAAATGAGCGCATACACCCACATCTATTTCATCGGCATCGGCGGCATCGGCATGAGCGCCATCGCCCGGTATTATCGCTTCAAAGGCCTGACGGTGGCCGGTTACGACCGGACGCCCTCCGACCTGACGGCCGCCCTGGAAGCCGAAGGCATCTCCGTCCATTACGAAAACCGGCCGGACCTGATTCCCCAGGACCCGGAAAAGACCCTCGTCGTCTATACCCCGGCCGTCCCGTCGGATTTCGGCGAACTGGTCTATGCGCAGCAGCATGGCTACCGGGTCATCAAGCGTTCCCGTATGCTGGGTGAAATCACCCGCGGACAACGCTGCCTGGCCGTAGCCGGCACCCACGGAAAGACGACGACGAGCACCCTGGCCGCCCACATCCTCACCGAAAGCGGCGAAGGATGCAGCGCCTTCCTCGGGGGCATTTCGAAAAATTACGGGACGAACCTGCTGGTCAGCCACACCCCGACGGTGGTTGCGGAAGCGGATGAATTCGACCGCTCCTTCCTCCAGCTCTTCCCGGAATCCGCCGTCATCACGGCCATGGACCCGGACCACCTGGACATCTACGGGACGGTGGAGGCCTACCGCCAGGCCTTCCGCGAGTTCGCCGCCCAGGTCAGCGGGACGCTGATCATCAAGAAGGGCCTGCCGCTCAGCCAGCAGGACACGAAAGCCCGGATCCTGACATACAGTTACACCGAAGCCGGTGCGGATTTCCACCCGGAAAACGTCCGCCCCGACTCCCTGGGCTATTTCACCTATGACCTCGTCTGGCCGGAAGGGGTCGTCAAGGACATCCGGGTCGGCACCCCGGGCTGGGTCAATGCCGAGAACAGCATCGCCGCGGCGGCCCTGTGCCTGTGCTACGGCATCGCCCCGGAGCAGGTGCGCAGCGCCGTCGGAAGCTTCCAGGGCGTCTGCCGCAGACTGGATATCCACCTAAACACCAAGCGTTTATCCTATATCGACGACTATGCCCACCACCCGGACGAACTCCGGTCGGCCATCAGCTCGATGCGGGACATTTTCCCGGGCCGGAAAATCACGGCCATCTTCCAGCCCCACCTCTACACCCGCACCCGCGACTTTGCCGACGGATTCGCCAAGGCCCTGAGCGGCGTCGATAAACTCGTCCTGCTGGACATCTACCCCGCCCGCGAAGAGCCCATTCCCGGGGTCACCTCCGAATTGATATTCAACAAAGTGACCGCACCGGAAAAGCTCCTCATCCGGCGGGAGGAACTGATGGAATTCCTGACGGAAGAGCCGCTGGATGTGCTGGCGACCTTCGGTGCCGGCAACATCGACCGCTACATCAAACCCATCACCGAACTGCTGAAAGACAGACTGGGATGAAAAGAGGACTCCGCATCACACTGACTGTCGCCCTGCTCGCCGGGGTGGCCGTCCTGTTGTGGGCACTCGGACGCGGAACGGACCATACCCGCGCCATGAGGACCTGCAACGGGGTGGACATCGTCATCCTGGACAGCACCTCCCTGGGCTTCGTCACGAAGGCGGACATCAAGGGCATCCTGGAAAAAGAATACGGTGTCTATAACGGCCAGCCGCTGGACAGCGTCAACCTCAAGAAAATCGAAAACATCCTCCAGGGACGCAGCGCCATCCGCTCGGCCGAGGCCTACACCACGGGCGACGGACAGCTGCATATCCTGGTCACGCAGCGCGAACCGGCCGTCCGTTTCCAGACCGGGCAAGGGGGCTATTATGCCGACGAGACGGGATATATCTTCCCGCTCCAGGCCCGCTACAAGTCGGCGGTCCCGATGGTGAAAGGCGAGATCCCCCTGAACGTCCCGGAGGGCTTCAAAGGATATCCGGCCACCGAGGCGGAACGCCGCTGGCTGCAGGAAATCACCGGGCTGCTGGGCCGGATCGGCAAAGACCGCAAATGGCACGGCGCCTTCACCAGCATCGAGGTCACAGCAAACGGAGAACTGGTGCTGCGCCCCGCCAAAGGGAAGGAAGTCTTCTATTTCGGCGGACCGGACAACTATGCCGACAAACTCGCCCGGCTGGAGAAATACTATACCCACATCGTCCCGTCCCGGGAACCGGGTTACTATAAGAGCGTAAACGTCAAATACGAGAAGCAAATCATCTGCAGAACACAATAAGATATGGAAGAAAGGTATATCGCATCCGTGGACCTCGGGTCGTCGAAAATCGCCCTCACCGTCGCGAAGGTGTCAGGAGACGACATCCAGGTCATTTTCTATCGGGAGAAGCCCTCGCAGGGCATCCGCAACAGCGCCGTATTCAACCCCAAGAAGGCGGCCGCGCCCATCCGGGAAGTCATTTCAGAAGCCGAGAACGAGCTGAAAATCAAGATTTTGCAGGTAGTCGTCGGCCTGCCTCGCTGCGATGTGCGGCAGGAGGTCAACTGCGCCAAGGTGACGCGCAGCAACCCGGACGAAAGCATCACCGCCGAAGAGGTGGAGTCGCTCAAGAGCATCGCCCGGGACCAGTACCCGCTGCAGGACCCCGAGCACGAACAGATCTACGGGGCCATCGCCCAGTCCTACTCCGAGGATGAGAATTTCCAGCTGATCGAAAGCGACATCATCGGGGTCATCAGCGAGACCTTCGAGGGCAATTTCAAGCTGTTCATCGGCAAGCGCAGTGCGGTAAAGACCATCGACAATGTGTTCAACGACCTGGAAATCGCCGTTTCGCGGAAATATTTCACCCCGGGGGCCATCGCCAAGGCGGTGCTGACCGAGGACGAAATGGAAAACGGCGTCGCCCTCGTGGATTTCGGCGGCGGCGTGACCTCCGTCAGCATCTATAAGGGCAAGATTCTGCGGCATTACGCCAGCATTCCCTTCGGCGGCAAGGTGATCACCTCCGACATCCGCAGCGAATGCTCCATCACCGAGAACATGGCGGAAAACCTCAAAATGGCCTTCGGCGCCTGCCAGCCCGACCGCCTGCAGACCCTGGGCGAAAAGATCATCCAGATCGAAGGCGACGTGGAGGGATACAAGCAGATCCCGGTCTATTTCCTGTCCGAAATCATCACGGCCCGCTGCCACGAAATCATCGACGCCATCCTGTACGAAATCCAGGAAAGCGGCTTTGCGGACAGCCTGCGCAGCGGCATGGTCATCACGGGCGGCGCGGCCAACATGGCCAACCTCGCCAACATGATCAAAGACCTTTCCGGCTATACGGTCCGTCTCGGCCTGCCGCGTCCGCTGTTCTCGGCGTCCGGCTGCCCGGGCGTCATCGAGGCGTCGGCGACCACATCCGTGGGCATGCTGCTTTCCGCCAAGGCGGACGGCGTGTCGAGCTGCATCGACGCGCCCGTAAGCGAACAGCCGATGGAGGAAGAGGTGCCGGTGGAAGAAGTGGAAACCCTCCCGGAACCCGCCGGCCCCGCCATCCCGGAAAATGCCAGCGAAGGCTCCCTGTTCGGCGAGGAGGAACTGCCCAAGCCGGAGAAGAAACCGGCCAAACCTGCCAAGAAGCCCAGCCGGCTGATGGTCCGCTGGGCTAGCATCCAGCGCAGCTTCACCAAGACCCTGGACAATTTTTATGACAAGGTGAATAACGACGATAACGAAACGGAGGAACGATAAATGGAAGAGACTTTTACCCCCTCGGACTGGATTCCGGAGAACTCGATGATCAAGGTGGTCGGCGTAGGCGGCGGTGGCTGCAACGCCGTGACATACATGTATAACCAGCATATCCAGGGATGCAGCTTCGCCGTCTGCAACACCGACTCGCAGGCGCTCCAGAAGAGCAACGTCCCCGTCAAGATCCAGCTCGGCGAAGGCCTCGGCGCCGGAACGAATCCGACCAAGGGCCGGAATGCCGCCCTGGACTCCCAGGACATCATCGCCGAAAAGCTGCTGGACTGCGGCACCCAGATGCTGTTCATCACCGCCGGCATGGGCGGCGGCACCGGCACGGGCGCATCCCCCGTGATCGCCAAGATGGCCAAGGACAAGGGCATCCTGACGGTCGGCGTCGTCACGATCCCGTTCAAGAACGAAGGCGACGACTTCCTCTCCAAGGCGGTGGACGGCATCCATGAGCTGGAGAAGAACGTGGACAGCCTGCTGATTATCAACAACGAAAAGCTCTACGAATTCTTCGGCAACCAGCTGGTCCAGGAGGCCTTCCCCCGGGCGGACGAAGTCCTGGCTACCGCCGTGCGCGGCATCATCGAGATCATCACGAAACCCGGATACATCAACGTCGATTTCGAGGATGTCAAGACGATGATGAAGAACAGCGGCATGGCCCTGATGGGCTGCGGCAGCGGCAGCGGCAAGAACCGCCTCGAAGAAGCCGTACGCGGCGCCCTGGAATCCCCGCTGCTGAACGACTTCGACCTGAAGACCTGCAAGAACCTGCTGATCAACATCACGGCCGGCAACAACGAGCAGGGCCTGAAGATGGACGAGCTGAACAAAATCAGCACGATGATCACCGAATATACCGGCAGCGTCAGCAAATTCAAACGCGGCCTGATCTACGACGACGACCCCAACGTGGGCGACACCATCCACATCACGGCCATCGCCACCGGCTTCAAGATGAACCTGATCGGCTTGACCGGTTCCGATTTCGGCAAGCTGATCCTGATCGATAAGGACTTCGTCTATAACCCGAATCCGGTGCAGAAAGACGGGGAAATCACCCTGCCGGAAGAAAACATCATCATCAAGAAAGTCGGATACAACAACTCCGAGAACGTGCGGAAATTCCGTTTCAACCCGGACGAAAAGCCGGTGCTCCTGCTAGAGCCCGGCCAGAGCAAAGGAGAACTCGAATCCGTCGCCGCCATCCGGCGGGCCCATATCCAGCATGCAGGAGAATAAGACCATGAGAAAGTATCGTGTCGGCGGTCACGTGATGGCTGTCGTATTGGAAGCGCCGTGGCGCTTCATGGAATATACCCCCGCCGTCGCCGGACGGATCGCCGCCGCGGCCGCCGGGGAAGCCTTGCCTGTCATACCGACACGCGCCGGCGACGAAGTTCCCGCCCGCACCTTCGTGCAAAGCCGGGAGGAACTGCCCGGGAACCGGACCCGCTTCGACCTGGATTTTTCCCAATACGAGCCTTTCCGGACCGGGGATGACGCCGAGCCGCTGTTCACCCTGCATGTCCGCGGCGGAGAGCCCGACTGGCTTGCCGCCGGCAAGGCAGATGGCAGCATCCAGCGGATCATGAACGTCGATGCCCGCCCGCCGGTGTATTACATCTACAGCCGGGGCGGGGATACCCTCTACGAGTTCGAGACCGAACCGGGCGTCATCGCCGGCACCCTGCTGGTGAGCGAAGACCTGAAAACCGGCGAATACTATCCGAAGCCCGGATTCGGCCCCTATACGACGATGTTCCAGGTCAGCACGTCGCTGATGATGCTCTATACCTATGCCACGGCGTCCGCAAGCACGCTGCTGATGCATGCCTCCGTCATCCGCTATGGCGGACTGGCCAACCTGTTCCTGGGCGTGAGCGGCACCGGGAAAAGCACGCACAGCCGCCTCTGGCTGGGCCACATCGAGGGATGCGACCTGGTCAACGACGACAACCCCGTGCTCCGCGTCGAAGCGGGGAAACTCTATGTCTATGGCTCCCCCTGGAGCGGCAAGACGCCCTGCTACCGCAACCTGCGCGTCCCTGTACGGGCCATCGTCCGGCTGGACCAGGCGCCCCGCAACGAAATCAAACGGATCACCGGACTTCAGGCCTATGCCAGCGTCATCGCAGCCGCTTCGTCAATCCGCTGGATGCGTGCCATCATGGACCGGATCACCGCGACTGTGGAGCAGGCCACCCAGCTGGCCGCCTGCTGGCACTTGGACTGCCTGCCCGACCAGGAAGCGGCCGCCGTGTGCTTCCACGCGACGACGGTGCCCATGCCGGATTAGTTAAAAATCGTTAATTTCACATATTCAGCGGCATAAACCCTTCCATTCGCTTGCAAAAATGCGCTTTGTATTGTACTTTTGCAGCCGATGAAGCATAGAATGAACAAATTAGCGGCACTGCTGTCCGTACTCGCCTGCATCCCCGGATGCAAGGCGCTCCTGATGACGGAAGATGCTGACTTCCCGCTGGAAGACAAGACCTGGGGACTCTCCGGGATGAAGGCCCCGAAAGAATACCAGGAGCTGTCCCGCATGAGCACCCATATCGGAGAAGATTATTATACGACCGACGCATCCTTTTCCGGAGACCAACTGACCCTGGTCTATCCCGGAGGCGGATACCGTACGCTCACCTGCCACTTCTCCCCGCAGACGCACCAGGTCAGCTTCGACGGCATCCTGCTACACGGAAGTTTCGGCGCACCGGACATCACGTCCTGCAGCTACATCAAAGAACGGCTGCTGGACGCCTATTTCGTCGCTTTCTACCAAGGGGAAGACCCGGAAAACATCAATATGGAAAAGGGAGAATGGCGGATGAACTTCGCCGAGACGACCTCGCCCGTCAACCGGCCGCTCTTCCTCTTGGAAGGCGAATATGGCACGATGTCCGCCGGCAACAACGTCGGCTACCAGGGAGGCACCCGGTGGGCGGTGGAGAATCTCTTCGGCGACCGCCTCTTCCCGGCATGCGACTTCGACCTGGCGACCGTCCATTACGGGCCTAAATGGTGTCTGCCCACGCGGGAGCAGGCCCAGGAGTTGATCGACAACTGCGACTTCCTTGTGGCGAAGGTCAACAATGAACGCGGCCTGGTCCTGCGGTCCAAGACTTCCGACTATTTCCTCCGTTTCGTCCTTCCGAACAACATGGACGAGGAACTGGGCATCTGGCTCGCGGACGGAAGCGCCCTGACCTACCATTACGACTTGATGGACGAGGTCATCGTGGGCATCACGGAAGACACCCTCGGCCGCTCCTTCTTCGTCCGCCCCGTCCGTACGGACAGCGAATGACCCCGGTCCTGTACGCAGCTTTAATCCGAGCGGACAGGTATTCTATCCGCCTGTATATCGCGTCCGTCGAATAGTGAGCCGGAGAATTTGACGGGAGAGGTCTTGTTGAACGACCAACTCAAGTGCAGCATGAAATAACGGCCGAAAGAGGGTTTCCAAGACTCTTTGATGTATGCCGATGTTACTGTCGGGTTGTAGCTGTCATTGATTCCCAGCAGATCGGTGCCCGATATGCTGATTCCCAGCCTACCGTCCAGCAACTTGACCCCCAGAGAAGCATTGAGCACATGCGAGGAGGAAGCGTAATCCGACATGCCGGATGTTTTATTATAGATAAAACTGTAATTTGCAGAAACGGACCATCTCTTAAAGAAATTCACGCTAGGGGCCGCCATGAAATGATTCTTCAGGATCCAGCCCCGCGGCGCGCTGCCTTCTTTAATTGTTGAGACCCCGAGGCCTTCCAAGACAGTGAACCTAAACCATCGGGTCGGAACCCATACAATACGGCTATTGTGACTGGAGACTTCAGTCCGGCAATTAGCTATCGGGATGCCACCCACCATGACATGTGAACGCATAATGGAGAAAGCTGGATAGAGTGAGATTGTTAATTTCAACGGTTGAACACGCTGCATGTACATTCCAGATATACCCAATTGCCACGTCAATGGTGCGTTAGTCCACGTTGAAACCATCGTCCCGGCAGGGATAACGTATCCACTGTGATGGGTAGTTGTCTCATGATAGTAGCTAATGTCGGAAACAATCGGAGAGAAACTGACTTGTCCGTTGATAAATGCCTGCAAACTTGCACCACGTAACGCAGTAGTATTCGTATAGCTGAACTGCGCTATTAAGTCAGTACCGGGACGAAGCTGCGGATTCCCAGCAACAAGGCTTGTAGGATTACGGTCTTCTATCCTGTCTTCCAACTGGGATGCGTCCGGCATCAGAGGAGATACGTTAAAGGCCAAACGCCAAGATTTGTATGATGCACTCATCTGGCCGGAGACGGTAAGGTAATTCCGGGACGGAGACCCTTGGGGGGACAGTCTGTCCAAAGATAAAGTAGCTCTGAGGTTGGTCTGAAGCGAGGACCGGGCATAACTCATCTCGGTCTTAATACCCCAGGAAGTCCTGCTGTAGCTCAAGTCATAATTACCTCCTTCAAGGGGATTACTTGGCCGTGGCCATAAGGAATATGCCTCGCGGGAATGCCTGTCGTTCGAAGCGGATATCCCAACTCCGAGACCCGCCTGGAAAGACTGTACTTCACTATTGAGCAGTATTCCCCGCGCGTTCACTCCGGCGGAAAAGCCCAGGTTGCGGCCTGCTCCCGTCCATAGTATATGCCTTCTGTTGGTCGAAGTTTCCAGTGTGTCTGCGACTGTCGTGCGGCCCGAAGATTGCCCCGCATTCCCGTTAAAGAAAGCACCTAGAATCAGTTTGCCTCCAATGGTCTTGGACCATTGCATATTGGCGGTTGCATGCCAGTCTTTGGAGCTGTCCCACCCGCTCTCCATTTGCCTGAAACAAGTGCCATCCTGAAGGTTATTGTCCGACCTCTGGATAGTGGAGGCATCCTTCGACGTGAGAGACAGGTCCAGGCCACCTTCTAAGAAACCAAACTTTTCTTCGGCATAGGCGCCTTGGATGAACACATTATGATTCATGGCCACATCTGAGGATGCCAGCGAATCCAAATCCTCCCTGGCCGGACTTCCCGGAAGGTCAAAATATCGGGTGACAGCGTATTTCCTGTCGCGTGTATAGATTCTCCTGACATCGTATTCAGCACGTATCTTGCTTCCCAGCAGTCTGTCGTTCCAATGTTTTTCTATACCGGCAGTACCTAAAAAGGTCTCAGTATATTTTCTCAGAGGAGAAACATTGTTTATGGCCCTTCTCTCGTTGGAGTTCCGGTTAATGTTGTTGGCATTTACATTGAGCCACGTAAGGAAGTCCTCGGAAAATAGGTTGACGGTTGCACCGACTCCATATCTAGGCTGAATATGACCTTTGTCATCAGGACTCCCATCGGCACCACCGCTTGCTATGGCATGGGCATCCCACGCAGAATATATCGCTTTCTTTGTCTTGACATTCAAAACTTTTTCCTTCGAACCGACGATGATTCCACTCCGGCGATCTTCCAGGCTGGTCTCATCATATGCTTCTATGGTAAGCACATCGCTTGCCTGCAAGTGTTTAAGCGCAGAAATCGGGGAATCGCCGAATATGAGATTCCCATTGATATAGGTCCGCCTGACCTCTTTCCCCTCGACATATACCTTTCCCTCCTTTATTTCCACGCCGGGCATTTGATCGAGTATATCTATCAGATAATCCTCATCCAGCTTATCAACGGCACCGGCATGGAAAACAATCGTATCACCCCTGTGGGTCATGGCATCATTTCGCGCGGTCACTTTTGCAGCGGCCAGCCACTCGGGGTCTTTGAATTTCACGGCTATTTCAAATACATTCTCCCCCGGGAAAATATGGGCTTCCAGAAGGCCGGGAAACATATTGACATGGGTCGCTATTATCCTGACCTTACCCACCGGGACATCATCAAACCTAAAAAATCCCAGATTGTCGGTAGCCGTCGCCACAGTATCTCTCCCGCTGATTATTCTTACATTTATGCTTGAGGCCGGGGACTTGGAGGAGTTGTGGTCATTTACCAGGACGACTCGGCCTTTTACATTAGCGGAAGTGCTGTCCTGCCCCTGAGGCCGTGCGAATAGGCCGAGCGGCAGGAATAGAGCCATCAACAAAACAGTTAGTCTTCTTCCCATTCAAATATACAGGTCAAGTGCTGCGCCATATCCCATCTGGAAACAGTTTCCGGCTAAATGAGGATAACCTTCATCTGAATGCAAAAATACTTATTTTGGGCATATTATCCAAGTGACTTACCAAAATGAATTCACATTTCATGCAAAATATGTTTGCTGTTTTATCCGTCAAAATTCTGGCACGATTTTTATTTCTATAACCATGTCAGAAGATATTATTCTATATGCAAAAACTGCCGGTTATAGCCTTGTTCCTCGCCCTGAGCCTGTCGTTGGCGGCCCAGGGCGCGGACGGTAATACTCCCATAAAACGGACATTCGGCGACGTGGAACTCGGCGAATTCGTAGAGACGTCCCTCGTCTG
>JAFUWX010000066.1 GCA_017471025.1 Bacteroidales bacterium | reverse complement strand
GGTCACGAAGAGGTCGTCACCCACGAGCTGGCAACGGTCGCCGATGGCCTTGGTGAGCTTCACCCAGCCTTCCCAGTCTTCCTCGCTCAGACCGTCCTCGATGGAGTCGATCGGATACTTGGTGATGAGTTCTTCGAGATAAGCGATCTGCTGCTCGGAGGTCAGCTTCTTGCCGTTCGGATCCTTCTTCTTGCCGTCCTTGAGCTGCTTGTAGTCATAGTAGAAGGTGTCACCCTCCTTGAAGCAGAACTCGGAAGCCGCGCAGTCCATGGCGATGGTCACATCCTTACCAGGCTCGTAACCGGCATTCTTGATGGCGGCGATGATGCAGTCGAGGGCATCGTCGATACCGTTGAGGGACGGGGCGAAACCACCTTCGTCACCCACGGCGGTGCTCAGGCCACGGCCTTTGAGCACTTTCTGCAGGGCGTGGAAGACCTCGGCGCCGATACGGACGGCCTCAGCTTCGCTGGTCGCGCCGACGGGACGGATCATGAATTCCTGGAAAGCGATGGGAGCGTCGGAGTGGGCGCCGCCATTGATGATATTCATCATAGGAACAGGGAGGACATAGGTGTTCGTACCACCGATGTAGCGATACAGCGGAATGCCCAGATATTCGGCAGCGGCCTTGGCCACGGCGAGGGAAACGCCGAGGATGGCATTGGCGCCGAGGTTGCTCTTGGTCGGGGTGCCGTCCAGTTCGAGCATGACTTTGTCGATAGCCCTCTGCTCGATGGCGGACATGCCGATGATGGCGGGAGCAATCTTGTCGTTGATGTTGGCGACAGCCTTCAGAACACCCTTTCCACCATAGCGGTTCTTGTCACCGTCGCGAAGCTCAAGCGCTTCGTTCTCACCGGTGGAAGCGCCGGACGGGACGGCGGCTGTTCCGACAACACCAGACTCGAGGACCACTTCAGCCTCGATCGTAGGATTTCCTCTGGAGTCGAGGATTTCCCTTCCTGTTACTTGAATAATTCTCATTTTGTTTATAAAAAATTAAAAAGTATGTAAGCTTGCTAAAAAAGCGCTGCAAAGGTACGAAAAAAAACTACAAATTCAAGGTCTTGCGCTGCTCAATGATGAGCTCGGTGAGCGTACGGGCCTCGAAAGCCTCGGTCAGGCCCTGGGCCTGCGCGGCGCGGAAGAGTTCCAGGGCACCCGTCCAGTCTTCTTTCAGGGCCCGGTAAATGCCTTTGGTATAGACGGCTACGGCGCTGTCGCCCAGGCGGTCGATATAGCGGGCGGCCGCTCCGAGGTTGCCGGCGGACATGCAGCTGTTGGCGGCATTGATGTTGGCGACCTCGTCGTCCGGATACATGCGGGCGGCCGTCATGAAGACGCGGCTGAACTCCGGCGTGCCGGGCTCATAGTCCTGTGCGGCCAGGAAGAATTCCTCGATGCTGAGGTTCCAGGGTCGGGTGGCCATGATCTCGCGCACCTCTTCGGCCGTGGTATAGCTGCGGATGGTGTAATTGACCTTGTAGTCGGTACGGCGCAGGGTCGGGAACACCTCTTTCAGCAGGTATTTGTAATCTTTCGGGAAACCGGATTTCAGCTTGGCCTCCTTGCGATCCGGGGCCAGGTCGGAATCGATGACATCCAATATCTTCTGCTGGGAGCCGAGGGCGTCGGAAGCCGCCACGGCGGCCCGCAGGCCTTCCCAGTTCTCCGCCACGGACTCGGTCACCCAGATATCGTCGGAGAGCGGATACAGGCTGCTGACATACTGCTTGAGCGCTTCGGTACGCTCGCGGGCGAATTTCTCGTTGTTGGCGTATTTGCCGTCCGGGGAAGAATAACCGCGGAGCATCACGCGGGTAATGGTGATGTCGTTGTCGTTCCGCACGGAGTCGATGGTGGCGCGGATCTTCTCCAGCTCGGCGGCATTGTCCAGGTATTCGGGATCGAGGGCGGTCTTGCCGGTCTTGAAAATCACGAAGGCTTCGCCGGAAATGGCCCGCTCCTTGGCCTGGACGTCGGCGTCAGGCTGGACATAGATATAGTTCGGGATGAATTCGATGATCTCCGGCTCGGGCTCCGTATAGGTCGCCAGCAGGGCGCCCTGTTCGGCAACCTTCACCTTGTCGCAGCAGCCCTGCACCTGGCCGTCGATCCGCAGGGCGGCACCGTCCATCCAGTCCTCGTAGGGGACGGAGTCGGTGTATTTAAGCACCTCGGGGGCATTCTTGGACAGGTACTTATATTCGTCCGCGGCGAAAGGCTCCGCCTGACGGGCTGCCCGCGCGAGGGCGATATAACGGCCCCGGCTATAGACGCCGATCGGCTTGAGCGTCACCGCCTGGTCGGCGGCATACAGGGTCGGAATCAGCACCACGGCCGCATTGGAATAGGGCCGGACCTGGCTGACGTCGAGGGTCATATTGACCGTAAGCCGGTCCCCTTCGCGGACCAGTTCCACTTCTTGCGCGGCAAAGCCGGTCAGCTGCTGCGCCTGGCCCAGGATACACAGAAACAGGGCCGACAGGGAAAGGAATATATTCTTTTTCATGGCTTTATCAGAACAAGTAAACAAGGGAAACGGCGAGTTTGGTAGGGCCGAAATAATCGTGGTGGCCGGTATAATACGGCTCGGCGCCTTCGGACAGGAAATAGTGTCCGTTGGCGTCTTTTTCCATTTCATAGTCGTTGCCGATGGCATCGACATAGCCTACGCCCAGCTCCAGTTCGAGGTTCCAGTGGCGGCCGAGGACGAAGTCATAACCGGCCGACAGGCCCACGCCGTAGGTCGGGCAGTCTTCCATCAGGTAGCTGCGCAGGTTCACGCCATACTGCGGATTGATCTGGCTGAAATCCAGCGGGAAGGATCCGACGGCCATGACGCGGCCGAAAATGCCGTTGATGCCGACGAAGGCGCCTGCGAATTTTTCGCAGAACCAATATTTCACCTGCGGCTGCACCAGCCAGTGCCCCAGCCGGATCTCACCGCCGAGGCGCCACCATTCCGCCGTGCCGTGATAGCTTCCGGACAGTTGGGCGGACCACTGCGGAGCAAAGCCCCACTCGACCCCCAGGTTCGGGGTCAGGGTCGCATCATAGAGCAGATTGGTTTTCACAGCCACTTTGTTCTGGGCGCCCGCCTGCCCGCAGAACAGCAGCAAGGCGGCCAGCATTCCTGTAACAGATAAGAATTTAGGTTTCATTGTCTTAGTATTACCAATATCTTCACAAAAATAGCAAAAAATCTCGAAAAGCGTACGGTTTCCTCGGATTTATCGTCAGCGGTACCAAGGTTTTTGCTATCTTTGTGCCCACAAAAGAAACAACATGGCCGTCACCCCCAGGAAATACCTCGATGAAATCCGGCGGAAAGCCGCCTCCGGACTGCATGCCCACAAGCCGCTCGCCGGCATGCTGGCCCTCAGTCCGCTGCTGGTCTTCCTGGCCGTCTATCTGGTTTCGGCCCTGATTGCCAAGGACTTCTACAAGATACCCGTGGCCGCCGCCTTCCTGATCGCCTCGGTCTATGCCATCCTGATCAGCCGCGGAGGTTCGCTGGACAACCGCATCGCCATATTCTCGGAAGGGGCCGGCAACAAGACCGTGCTGCTGATGCTGTGGATCTTCGTCCTGGCGGGCGCCTTCGCCGCCACGGCCAAGGAAATCGGAGCCATCGAGGCTTGCGTCAATTTTACCCTGACCATCCTGCCTAGCAACATGGTGCTGGCGGGCCTGTTCCTGGCCGCCTGCGTCGTGTCCATGGCCGTCGGTAGCAGCGTAGGGACGATCGTGGCCCTGGTGCCCATCGCCGCCGGCATCGGCGCCGAAAGCGGCTTCAGCATCCCGATGGTCACGGCCGTCATCGTGGGCGGGGCCTTCTTCGGGGACAACCTGTCCTTCATTTCCGACACCACCATCGCCGCCACCCGGATGCTCGACTGCCCGATGGCGGACAAGTTCAAAGCGAATATCTGGATCGCCGGACCCGCCGCCCTGGCGGTGTTCGCCCTGTATCTCTTCATCGGCGCCGAACAGGCAGCGCTGCCCCCGTCCGGGGACATTTCCTGGATCCGGGCCCTCCCCTACCTGCTGGTCATCGTCATGGCCGTGTGCGGGGTCAATGTCCTGGCCGTCCTGTTCTCGGGCCTGCTCGCGAACGCCGTCATCGGCTTCGCGACGGGAAGCCTGACCTGGCTGAGTTTCCTGACGGCCATCGGCAGCGGCATCGCCTCCATGGGCGACCTGATCATCGTGACGATGCTGGCCGGCGGCATGCTGGAAATGATCCGCTACAACGGCGGACTGGACTTCCTCCTGCAACGTCTGACCCGGGGCATCCGCGGCAAACGGGGCGCCGAAGGGAGCATCGCCGCCCTGGTGAGCCTGGCGAACTTCTGCACGGCCAACAACACCGTCGCCATCATTTCGACAGCCGGCATGGCCCGGGAAATCTGCGACAAATACGGCCTCAACCCCCGCAAGGTGGCCAGTCTGCTGGACACCTTCTCCTGCATCGTGCAATGCGTCATTCCCTATGGCGCCCAGATGCTGATGGCGGCCGGCCTGGCGGGCGTCTCAACCTTCTCCATCACCCGCTACCTGTACTATCCCCTCGCCCTGCTGGTCATGTCGCTGCTGTCCATCCTGCTGCGATACCCCAAAAAATACTCTTAAGCGTAGCTGTGCATGCCGCCGAGGATGAGGTTGACGCCGAAATAGGTGATCAGCACGGCCAGGAACGCGAATATGCAGTAAATATGGAAGAAACGCGGGTTGCGGAAGCCCCGCGCCCGGGTGGCATCTCCGCTGCCCAGTGAACCGCTGTGCAGCGTGGCGGCATAGAGGAGCAGGGTCACCAGCGCCCAGGTTTCCTTCGGGTCCCAGGCCCAGTAACTGCCCCAGGATATATTGGCCCAGACGGCCCCGAGGAAGGTGCCGAAGGTGAGCAGGAAAACACCCGGATACAGGAGCAGCAGGCTGACATCCCGGAGGATGGCGGCCCCGCGCGGGACGCAGACGCCCATGATGCCGTTCAGCGCCACAATCCCGAACAGGGTATAGGACAGCATCATAGACAGTACATGCAGGGACAGCAGGGGGCTCTGCAGCACGGGCATCAGGTGGGTGATCTGGGGATTGGCCGAGGCCATGGAGGCCATCAGCATCGTAAAGCCCGCCATCAGGAAGCCCAGCGGCTGGACCAGGGGGAATTTCCGGTACAGCAGGGTCATCAGCAGCGCAGACAGCCAGGCCATCAGCATCATCACGCTGTAACTGCCCGCGAAGGGAGCGTGGCCGGAGACATACCACCGCAGGCCCAGCACCCCGGTCAGATACAGCCACAGCAGCGCCGACAGGCAGGCCAGCCCGGAAGCGGCCCGGCGCGGATACGGCTTCCCGCGGGACATCAGCACGGCGCTGAGCACGAAGAGGATCAGGCCCAGCGTAATGGACGCCATGAAGGGAATCCGGGGCCGGGAGAACTTGTTATACAGCTTCTCGGCACGGATCTGGGCGGCCGACGGCAGGACGTCGGCCGCCGTTTTCTCCTGATACAGCTTGATTTTGCCGACGATGCGCAGTACTTCGGGCCAGTCTTCGGCCCGGACGGATTCCTCCACCAGGTCCAGCGCCTTGCGGATGAACAGCCAGCGGTCATAGTCGGCCACCACCTGCGGCGGCAGGGCTTCGTTGGCATGGTACCAGAGCACGGTGCCTGTGCTGTCCGCCACCGGGAACAGTTTCCAGGCGTCGCCGGAGGCGGTGGAATTGAGCAAGAAGCCTTTCTCGCGTTCGGCCGCCGTACCCTTGTCCTTGGCCTTCACCTTGAACGGGACGACCCGCCACCAGTCATAGTAGAACAGCCAGCCGGTCACGACCTGGTTGGCATTATAGTCTTCCCAACGGGGCTTGCCATAGGCCTTGAGGGTATAATCCCGGGCCATGGTCTCGAAGGGGCATATCCGGTCCTGGTAATAGACATACAGGTCGCCGAAGGCGTCAGCCACCTCCGCCGGCAGGGCGCGGGGCGTATCCACGACGGTCTTGGCCCCGGCCGGAAGGCAGCAGACGGCCAGCAGCAAGGTGGCCGAGCCTACCCGGCGCAGGGCGGCCCGGAAGCCGGTGCCCTTCTGCACGAAAAAGCCCAGCATCGCCACCAGCAGCAGGAGGTAACCGGTATAGGTGATACCTGTCCCCCAGGGGTCGTGGCTGACCGCCAGGGTGGCCCCGGCCTGGTCGTCGTCGAAGCCGGACTGGTAGAAGCGCCATCCCTTGTATTTGAGGATATGGTTCATGGAGATTTCCGCCGTAAAGGGCTGTCCGTCACCGCGGACCGTCACCCGGCTGGTATAATCCATGGGCGCGCGGGAGCCCCGGTAATACGAGACCTGGAAATCTTCCAGCGCCAGGGAGAAGGGCATCGCCTTCTGCTGTCCGTCGTCCGTCTCGAAAGCCGCGACCTGCTCTCCGCCGCGCAGGTGGATGAAGCCTTGCTCGCCGGTCAGGAAGGTCACCAGGGCCCCGGCCAGGATCACGACGAAGGCCCCGTGCAGGAGGAAGGTGAAGAAATGCCGCTGCACGCCCCTGGACACCAGCCAGCACAGGCCGCAGACGGCCGCCACACCCCACAGGGCGAAAAACCAGGGACTGTGATATACGGCCGAGAAAGCCAGCTCGGTCCCTTTCAGCTTTTCAAGGACGGTGGCAGCCATCATCGCCAGGATGAGGGCCGCCATCGCGCCGAAACTCAAGTATTTAAAGATTTTAGATCGCATCGATGAACTTGACGACCGCATCGCGGTCCGCTTTGGACAGTTGATAGAACTGGGCCGCCGATTCATAGGCATCGCTCTCCTTCGAGTAGGCATGCCACATGATGGCTTCCACCACATTGCGAGCCCGGCAGTCATGGAGCCGGTCAGAAGTGCCGGTGTGCATCGCGGACAGGCCGCGCCCCCACAGCGGGGTGGTGCGGCACCAGGACCCGTGGATGTCATTCTTCATCCGCAGCCGGTGCTGGATCATGTCGGAATAGGGCCAGATTTTCTGGTTCTGATACCGGGGCAGCGGCTTGCCTTCGTTCATGGCCGGGGACCAATAGTTGTCCGCATGGGTCTCCCAGGAAGGACGGTGGCAATACTGGCACCCCATCTTCATGAAGAGGGCCTTGCCCCGCTGGACATCCGGATCGTGGAGGTCGCGGGCGCGCGGGATGGCCAGGCCGCGGTGCCAGACCATGAAGGCATAGAACTGGTCCGCCGTCATTTCCGGGGTGAAATTGTGGTAGGGATTGTCGAACTGGTTCGTAGTCGGCAGCAGGAGCTGATAGACTGCCTCGGCGATCTCCTCGTCACGCACCGTCCCGTCTTTGTCGATATCCACATAATAGGGGGAATTCTCGGCATCGGCCCGGATGGCCGCAATGACGTCGGGGTTCTGCGACATGGCCTTCGCCCAGGGCTCCGTCGTATAGAGATAGGGCCTGTCGGGGCGGGAGACGTTGGTGATATTCCAGATCGCATTGGCCCCCGCGCCGTCCTGCAGCGTGCCGCGGGTCATGGCATAGGTAAACTTCTTGAGCAGCTTCCCGTCGCGGTAAGCATCTCGTTCATAATAGTTTCCGTCCGCATCATAGCCGGCCCCATGGGTGCCGGGCTGCCAGTTGTGGTAGTAGGCGCCGGGCGCGAAATCCGTCCCGTCGAAGAAGGCGGGGTTCAGGTCCGCACCGGCGGCCGCCTCGGCCCGGTACTGCTCCAGGATATCCTCCTGGTCGATGGCATCCATCAGGCCGACGCCGATGACGCCGATGGTGGATTCCAGCCGGAAGCCGACGCCCGTATAGCCCTCGGGAATCTCGTCATAGGGCGTGGGCACCGTATTGAAGGCCTCCTTGGGGATATACAGGTCCGGATACTGCAGGCTATATTTCTCACCGTCAGCGAATTGCAGGGGCAGTCCGCTCTCCATGGCGTCGATTTCCTTCCAGCTGAGCTGGATTTTCGACTCGTCGATAGGCGGCAGGAAAGGGGCCTGGGCCATGGTCTGGGGCATGCCGGTGACATGGCGCACGTAGGGGCCGTCATTGCTGCCGTCCTGCGCCGTGTGATAGACGACCAGCAGGTATCCGTTGCCGCTGGACTTGGCCCCGTTGGCGATGTACTCCGCCTGCCACTGGCCGTGGCCGTAGTTGGGGTGGCAGTCCAGGCAGGATTTGCGGACGGAGGCCGGTCCCAGGCCGTTGAAGGGCTTGCCGTATTCGCTGTAATTGCGCTCGAAGAAGTGCTCGCCTTTGTTGAAGGCCGCATCCAGGCTCTGCGCCCCGACGGCCGGCGTCTCATCTTCGTAGCATCCCTCGGACACGTTCAGGGTCGTGCCCAACTGACCGCCGACATACCATTCTTCGGCCGAAAAGTTGCCGACAGCCTGGCCGACATATTTGGCGTCCGACTCGATGGTCTTGACCGGCTCAGCCGCTTCGTGGTCCGTACAGGCAGCCACGGCCAGCAGCATAGCGCTATAGATTAGGATCCTTTTCATGACAATAGAATTACAGAGACATCACCCAGGCGGCCGCCTTGTTGAGTTCGGCATCCAGCGCATTGATCGTCTCGATGGCCTTATCGACGGAGGCGTCGTTGCGGTTGTCCACGAAGGAGCCGACGGCGATGCAGGCGTCCATGGAGGCAATCGCCGCTTTCAGGCTGTCATCCAGCTGTTTGGCACCGCTGTAGCCGAAGTCGCCGAGGAAACCCATCAGGGTTTTTCCGGTCGGGGCGTCGGCGCCGTTGCCGCCATAGAGGGTATATTGGATAGACAGGAGGTTGTCCTTGAAATCATGGAAGGAACGTTTGGAATACGGGGATTCGATGTAGTTGTAGTCCGCATCCACATCGTCCTCATCGGCCACTTCCGCGCCGTGGGCCGTGGCCAGTTTCGTGTTGGCCACTTCGTTGCAGATATTGGAGCAGCCGGCCACCAGGATGGCATTCACGGCCACCGTCCAGGCCCGGTAGGTGCTGCCGAGCGTGGCGGTCGCCAGCAGGTTTTCCCCGAAGGTCATGCCGTTTCCGTCCATCGCGGTGGGCAGTTCCAGTTCTTCTTCCACATAGGCGCGCCGCGTCGCGTCGCCGTAGGGATAATCGGACGGATCCCAGGCGGCCTGCAGCTCGAAGCAGTAGCCCATCAGGTCATCGGCCACCGCCGTCGCGAACACCAGTTCGCTTACCCCGTCTATCGTATAGCCGGCAATCCGGTCCGTTCCCAGGAAATCGGACGCCTTGCGGATGGCGCCGTCCCGGAAAAGGATGAATTCGATGCCATGGAAGCCGAGGGCATCCGCACCGACGAGGCCGATGGCGCCGCCTTCCTGCGCATCCAGGTCTTCGACGACGGCCTTATTCTGGAGGTTCTTCGCTAGGGCGGTCTTGTCCAGCGGCCAGGAATCAATGTGCGGGTCGATCTTATAGACCGTCGCAGCCCCGTACAGGAAGGCCTCGCTCTTTTCCCACCATTGGCGGGCGGCGTAGAAGGATTCCTGGGCTTTGGCCAGGTCGGCGTCCGTCAGCGTGCCAGCCTTCGCCTTGGCCTTCAGGTCCTGCAGGAGCGTATGCAGCGACTCGGTCTCATCGGCCAGTTTGCCATAGATACTGTAAATCACGCCGGGCACATATTGCTCGACCAGGGCCTTCATCGCCTGGTCTTCGGCGGAAAGACGGCTGTCGTCGGAAGGGCGGCCAGCCTTGTTGCAACCGGCCAGGAGCAGCCCGGCGATTGCGAAAGTGAGGATAAGAATAGAACGTTTCATAATAATAATGAATTACTTACGATTGAAATAGGCCATATAGGCCACGCCGACGGAAAGGGAAGGCTCCGGATTGAAATCCGCCTTGAGGAAGCGGTGGGAGTATTCGCACTTGACGGCGATTGGGGGGATGGGGAACCAGTTCAGGCCCACGGCCATCCGGTGTTTGCGGGTGAAGTCGAAGCCGGTGGCATCGCCCGGCCCGGGCAGGTAGGAATCATAATATTCATACCGGCCGAAAAGATAGAGCTGCTGCTCGCGGATGCGCGGGAAAAACCGGAAGAGGTCATAGCCGGCCTCCAGGCCTGCCGCGACGGCGGCCGAGGCGACGGGCGCGCTCTTATAGGGGGAATCGCCCCCGCTGCGACGGGCCTTGAGCTTGCTGACCGTGGCGGCATCCCACAGGTGGCCGTAATCGGCGTTGCCGCGGACGATGACCCCGTGGCCCTTGTATGCGAAATCCAGGGCGCCGACCAGCAGGGTCCCCTTGACGTTGAACTGCTCGGAGAGGTTCTCGCGCGGGAAAGTATTGTTGACCGTGTTGCCGACAAAGCCGCTCAGGCCTATCTGCAGGCCGGGGACGGAGTAGTTGTCGATCCGGAAGGCGCCGCCGTAGTTGTTGGCCACCTTGAATTCGAAAGCGGACTTGGCGCCGCTGTGGATGAAATTGTCCCGGCCGAACATCATCGCGTCCAGACCGGCGAGGAACTGGACCTCATAGCGCCAGTGCGCGGTTCGGCCCCAGATGCTGATGCCGGTGTCGTGCCAGGTGGAAGGCAGGATGGTGTATTCGCCTTCCGGGCGGTAAACGGTAAAGAAATTCAGGGGCTCGTGGGCATGGTTCAGTCCGCCCACCGGCACCACCAGATGCCCCATGCGGACATTCAGCTGCGGGAAGAAACTTTTCTGGATCCAGAACTGCTCCAGCTCCACTTCCCCGCCCTGCTCGACTTCCGCTTCCCATTCGCCGGCTTCTTCGAACTCGCGTTCGACGGCGGAGCCTGTCCCCAGATGCTCCAGTTCTATTTCGGTCTGCATGGACCAGCCTTTTCCGAAATCATAGCCCAGATAGATGACGGCATGGGGAATGTCGAAACGGCCATGGCTCTCGCCGGCATGGGCCGAGGCGGCCGCATATCGATAGACGTTGTCGCTGTAGAAGTTACGGGTCAACGCGACTTCCCCGTATCCGCCGACGGTGAGGCGCGACCGCCCATCCTGCTGCTGTGCCATGACGGGAAGGGCGGTCATCGCACAGGTCAAAATCACTGCAATTATCTGTTTCATATCCTTCAAATCGGGATGCAAAGGTACTCCGGAGCGGGAAAACCCGCAATCACAAGAAATGAGGATTCCACGCCCGGGGCCTCATCATTTTTTGCCGGAAAAACCATAAATGGGGATGGCGGGCCGGTCCAAATCCCCATAAGTCGGT
Organism: Bacteroidales bacterium; assembly: GCA_017471025.1. GTDB lineage: Bacteria > Bacteroidota > Bacteroidia > Bacteroidales > UBA932 > Cryptobacteroides. The sequence goes on along the minus strand of JAFUWX010000066.1, from coordinate 17,256 downwards.
ATTGTGCCCGGAGGGGAAAGGCCGTACCTTTGCCTTCGAAAAAAGATAAGATCCTTTTAATTGTTGTATTCTGATACGGCTCCTCCCTTGTGAAAGGCAGGAGCTGTATTGGAAACTAAAAAATCAGTATCTTTGCGGATTGAATCCATAGAAGATTATGCGCAAAAAGACATCGGACAGCAAGTTTTTCTCGGCCGCCATGAAGCTGGCGGACCTGATCGACATCAATTACCGCCTCCTGGGGGTGCTCTCCCGGGTGGGCATCGGCTTCGGTTTCGGAGACGAGACCGTCGCGGAGGCTTGCGCCCATAACCACGTGAACGTCAATACGTTCCTATTGATTTGCAATGTCTATACCTTCGAAGGCTACCGGCCCGGACCGGACATGCTGGAGGAGACGGATTTGCGCGACGTCGTCAAGTACCTGCATTCTTCGCATGCCTATTATATGGGGGTGGCCGTCCAGAACCTGGCGAATGCCATCTCCCGGGCCATCGCGCCCTGCGACGAGCCCCGCAAGCGGGTCATCTGGAAATTCTTCGCCGAGTACAAGGAAGAGCTGGCGCGGCATTTCGAGTACGAGGAGAATACGGTGTTCCCCTATGTGGAATCCGTGCTGACCCACCGGGCGGAAGACGGCTTCACCATCCTCCAGTATGAGGAGAACCACTCCAACATCGAAGAGAAGCTGGACGACCTGAAGAACATCGTGATGAAATACCTGCCGCAGGAATGCGACGACAACGAGATATTGACCGTCCTGGTGCATCTGTACGCCCTGGGCGAGGACCTGGCGAAGCACACCTTCATCGAAGATGAAATCCTGGTGCCCGTCGTAAACCAGCTGGAGCACCATGAATAAGCGAAGCGTCCTGCTGATTGAACCTTCCGCCCTCCTGGCCAGGGGGCTGGAATCCATATTCAACAGCCAGGGGGAATTCGAAGTCGTCATGGTCCTGCCCGACTTTTCCCGGGGCAGCCAGGCCCGCCTGCGCAACCTGTCGCCGGACCTGGTCATCGTGGATCCCATCGTCTTCGACTACGGTTCGCGCGCGAACGGCCGGGCGCTGCTGGCGGAATGCTGCGACTGCGCCGTGGTGGCCCTGCGCTCCACCCCGCTCGACGAAGAGGGCCTGCGGCAATATGACGAGACCCTGGGGCTGTTCGACGACCCGGTCACCCTGATCCGCAAACTGCGCAGCGCGCTGGAGTCCCGCCAGGAAACGGCCCGCGCCGAAGGGGACGAACTCTCCGCCCGCGAAAAGGAAATCCTGGTCTGCGTGGCCAAGGGCATGCTCAACAAGGAAATCGCGGACCGGTATCACATTTCCATCTACACGGTGATCACGCACCGCAAGAACATCACCCGCAAGACCGGCATCAAGACGGTGGCGGGCCTGACGGTCTATGCCCTGCTGAACAACCTCATCGACATGAACGATTTTGAATAAGACATGCTACTGGCTGATCTGAAAACTGGGGAAAAGGCGGTCATCGCCAAGGTCAACGGACACGGAAGCTTCCGCAAACGCCTGATCGAGATGGGTTTCATCTCCGGAAAAACGGTGGAGGTGGTGCTGAACGCCCCGTTGAAAGACCCGATTGAATACAAAATCCTCGGCTATAAAATCTCCCTGCGGCGCGAAGAAGCGCGGATGATCGACGTCATCAGCGAGGCCGAGGCCAAGGCGCATATCGCCGTGGAACACGCCATGGAGCCGCTGTATGCCACCGACCCGGACGCCGTCCTCGCCCGCGAGATGAAGGAACTGGCCGAGGAGCGCGGGCACGAAATCCGCGTGGCCCTGGTGGGCAACCCCAACTGCGGCAAGACTTCCCTCTTCAACATCGCCTCCGGCAGCCACGAACATGTGGGCAACTACAGCGGCGTCACCGTGGATGCGAAAGAGGGCCGTTTTTCCTACGGCGGATACCGCTTCGTGCTGGTGGACCTGCCCGGGACCTACTCCCTGTCTGCCTACAGCCCGGAAGAGCTGTATGTACGTAAGAACCTGATAGACAATGTCCCGGATGTGGTCGTCAACGTCGTCGATGCCTCCAACATCGAGCGCAACCTATACCTCACGACCCAGGTCATCGACATGAACCTGCGCACGGTCATCGCCCTGAACATGTACGACGAACTGCGGGCGAAGGGCGACACCGTCGATATCGCGCAGCTGAGCCTGCTGCTCGGCGCCCCGGTCTGCCCGACGGTCAGCCGCGACGGTGAAGGCATCCCGCAGCTGTTCGACACCATCATCAAGGTCTATGAGGGCGGCGACGAGAAACTCGCCCGCCACATCCACATCAACCACGGACCGGAAATCGAAAAGAGCATCCGGCGCATCCAGGAGTTGCTCTGGCAGAATCCCGACCTGCGCTCGAAATATTCTACCCGCTACCTGGCCATCAAATTCCTGGAAAATGACGCCGACATCGAGGGGGTCATCGACCGCCTGCCGAACCGGGACGCCCTGCTCGCCGTCCGCTACGAGGAGGAGCAGCGCATCCGGGATATCCTCCAGACGCCGGTGGAATCGGCCATCGTCGATGCCAAATATGCCTTTATCCAAGGCGCCCTGGCCGAAACTTACCGCCAGCATGTCGAAGAGCGGCCGCGGCGGACCCTGACCGACAAGATCGACGCCGTCGTCACGAACAAATGGGCGGCTTTCCCGATCTTCATCGCCCTGCTGTACCTGATTTTCCAGGCCACCTTCACCCTGGGCAACTACCCGATGGAATGGATAGACTGGCTGGTCGGGCGTTTCGGGGATTTCGTCGCCTCCTTCATGAAGGAAGGCTGGCTGAAAGACCTGGTCGTGGACGGGGTCATCGGAGGCGTGGGCAGCGTGCTCGTGTTCCTGCCCAACATCCTGATCCTGTATTTCTTCATCTCGCTGATGGAGGACTCTGGATACATGGCCCGCGCCGCCTTCATCGTCGATAAGCTCATGCACCGGATCGGCCTGCATGGCAAGAGTTTCATCCCCATGGTGATGGGTTTCGGCTGCAACGTGCCGGCCATCATGGCCACGCGCGCCATCGAGAGCCGCAAGAGCCGCCTGATTACCATCGCCATCCTGCCCTTCATGTCCTGTGCCGGGCGCCTGCCCATCTTCGTGCTGCTGGCCGGGGCCTTTTTCCCGCGTCATGCCGGCATCGCCCTGCTGGGCATCTACGCCCTCGGTGTCTTGATGGCCATACTTTCCGCCCTGATTATCAAGCGTTTCGTCAAGGATGACGACCTGCCTTTCGTGATGGAGCTGCCGCCTTACCGCGTCCCGACGGGGAAGGCCATCTGGCGCCATACCTGGGAGAAGGGCCGGCAATACCTGGAGAAGATGGCCACGACCATCCTGATCGGGTCGCTCGTCATCTGGACGCTGGGCTATTTCCCGCGCCACGACGGACAGACGCCCAAGGAGCAGCAGGAGCAGTCCTACATCGGGCAGCTCGGGAAAGCCGTCGCACCCGCCCTGGACCCGCTGGGGTTCGACTGGAAGATGGATATCGGCCTGCTGACCGGTGTCGTAGCCAAAGAGCTGGTCGTCAGCACGATGGGAGTCATGTATTCCCAGGGCGAAGCACCTGCGGACGAGGACGCCGCCGAGACCCAGCTGCAAGCGGCCCTGGTGAACAGCGTGTCCATTCCCGCCGCGGTAGCCTTCATGATTTTCGTGCTGCTGTATTTCCCGTGCATCGCCACCTTCGTCGCCATTAAGAACGAAACGGGCAAATGGAGCTGGGCCATCGCCGTCTGCGCCTATACGATGGTGGTCGCCTGGGTCATGGCCTGGATCGGCTTCCACCTGACGGCGCTGCTGCTGTAAGCTTATCTATATCAGTAAAAAGGCCGGGCTCCATGCGGGGCCCGGCCTCATATTATGTGCCAGTCAGAGATTACTGGATGGCTTCACGGGTAAGGGTGTAGAGGACATATCCGGCAGGGGTAGCCTCGTTGTTACCGGCGATGTAACCGGCCAGGACATAACCGTTTCCGGTAGCCGGGTCGAACACGAAGGACACGGACGGCTTGTTGTTGGTCGGAGCATCGGTCACGGCCTGTACGGAAGAAAGCAGATACTGGCTGCCTTCACCGGTGAGGTAGTAGTCGATGTTCTGGATGGTCAGGTAGGCATTCTGCACGCCGACGTGGGCGATGGCAGCGTAGTGGTTACCGCTGTAGTTGAAAGCCTTCAGGCCACCGGCGAAGTCGGTGTTGCCGTACTGGTGAGGGCCACCGTGCTTGAGCTCGTTCGTGATGAGTCCGTTGGTAAAGAGGGCTGCGGGCATGGCGATGTCCTTACCGTCAATACCTTCGCGGACAAAGACCATGTCGCCGCCGAGTCTCCACCACTCCTTGGAGGAGCTGTCCAGGGTGCCGTCCCATTCGGGAGAAGCGCTCAGGGATACATAGATACCACCGGAAGGCTTGCCGTCCTCACCCGGAGTGATCTCCAGGGCGGAGACATTCTGACCGGAGGAGAGGCCGTTGTTCAGACCGGAAGCATAGAAATATTCCTTGCTCTGGTCGCCATCGCAGCTGTCACCCATGCGGTTGTCCAGCATGCGGGTGTCGAAGAAGCGCCATTCGTCACCGCTGGGGCGGGAACCCTCATGGAAGGTCCAGACATGGTGCTGGCCATTGCGGCCGTCCGTATAGGCAAAGGCGTACATGTCGCCGGCGAGGTTGCCGGAGATGTTCAGATACTGGGCGACATTGCCAGGATTGTCATAGAGCATGACAGGGGCCTTGTCCCAACCGTCCTTCCAGGCGAAGATACGGGTGGAGACGAGCTCGGCGGAGCTGGTGGGCGTGCCGGTATATTCAGCCGTAGCATAGCCGACAGTGGCCACGAGGACACCCTTCTCATCGTTGTCCATGGACACGATGACACCACCGTCCAGACCGGTCATATCCAGGGTACCGACCTTGGCCAGGTTGAGGTCGAAGACATTGCCTTCGGCATCGGCCCACTTGTCAACGGCGCAGAAAGCATGGAGGTTGCCGCCGAACTTGGCATGGGTGGCAGCACCCATATTCACGGCGAGTTCCTCTTTCGTGCGGGCGATGGCCACGGTGTACTGGCGGGGAGCCGGCTTGACGGAATACTCGGCCTTCGTGGTGCCGTCTTCAGCGGTCACGGTCAGCTTCACTTCCTTGGTCCAGTCGGTTATCGTTGCGGGATCCGGGGCGATGGTGGCCTTCTCGGAGATTTCCACGGTCGCGACAGCGTTGGAGAGGGCGAAAGCCTGCTCCGGCTCATAGGTCAGCTCCACGAATTTCTCCTCTTCGAAGATTTCGCCGTTGATCGTCACGTCACCGGCAGCGACGGACAGGGAGACAATCTTGCAAGCCTTGCTCTTCTCGACAGGATCTTCGCTGCTCGGAGCGTCCTTGCTGGGATCGTTGCTCGGAGACGGAGTGGGCTCGGGGTTCTTGTTACAGGCAACTGCACCGATCACCAGCGCAGATGCGAACAGTAATGCAATTTTTTTCATAACATAAAGGATTAATAATAATGATAAATGGTTATTTCGAAGAAACATAGCCCCAAACCTGGTACTGTTTGGTCGTACCGGTCTGGTCGGAAGTCACGGTCAGGGTGATGCGGGGGTTGCCGTCTTCGTCTTTGGTGACGTCCCAAAGCCTGTCGCTGAGCTTCGGCGAAATACTGGCGTCGAACCAGATGGTGGCCGACAGTTTCACCTTGGTCAGGTCGAATTTGCTTCGGTCGGCACGGGGCACGGCGAAGACGATGGTCCCGGCTTCCTGGTCGATGGTGGCCTCCAGGGTAGAGACGATGTCAAAACCCGTACTCGACATCACCATGGAGGTGATCGTCACGTCGTCATGGACGAAAGGATTGACGGCCTTCTTGCAGGAAAGCGTTCCGAGGAGCAGCAGCGCCGCTGCGATGTATTTGAGGTATTTCATATAAATCTGCTTTGAAGGGATGGCGCTTGACTACCACCCGGGATTGTTGGTATGGTTGAGGGCTTCGTTGTTGTTCAGCTCACTGGACGGCAGGGCGAAGCTATAGAAACGGTCCATGAAAATCCGCTTGTTGCCGGCGTCGATGTCGCACTCCGCATAACTGAAGGTATCGTCCGTGTTCTTGGTGATTTTCACGCCATGGAAGCTCTTTCCGTTGAAGCGCTCGACGGATTTTCTCCAGCGGCGCAGGTCCCAGTAGCGGAAGTTCTCGCCGGCCAGTTCGACCTTGCGCTCCTGCTTCAGTAGGGTCATGAAATCTGCCAGGCTGGCTGCGCTGCGCCCCGGCAGACCTACGCGCGAGCGGATGTCGTTCAGGGCCCCGAGAGCAGCCGTGGAATTGGCGGACCAGTCCTTCTGGGCCAGGGCCTCGGCCTTGTTCAGGAGCACCTCGCCGTACCGGAGCATGATGTCGAAATGGTTGCTGCCTTTCTCATCCCAGCTGTGGTCGTTCTCGGTGATGAACTTGCGGTAATAGTAACCGGTGCAGGTGGAGGTACGGCCCGCTTCGTTCACGAACTCCTGGATGCCGTCCGCACCGCCGACGAAGGTCTCGATCTTGCGGCCTTCCCAATCCTCGTTGTTATAGATGATCGTCGCATAGAAACGCGGTTCGCGGCCGGAGTAGGGATCGTTCCCCCACGCCGCGGGATTGGCGTTGTAGTCGGCCCAGGTAAACACCTTTCCGTCAGCCATTTCGTAGCTGTCTGCCAGCTCGGCGGTCGGGCAGATGATATAGCCGGAAGCCCGGTTGTTGTGGTGAGGCGTGTCGCCGGAAGGACGGAACACGGCATCGGCGCTGTGGTTCAGGCCGTCGGCCAGGAAGCCTACCGTCATGATGTTCTCGACACTGTGCTGGTTGGAGAAGACGTTCTTATAGTCCGGATCCAGGTCGGCGCCGAGTTCCTTGCACTTGTCCGCCGCTTCGACTACGACGTCCCACTGCTTGGCATACAGGGCGACGCGGGAGAGGAATCCCCAGGCCGCCACGCTGGTTACGCGGGTGAAATTGGCGGCATCCCAGCTCTGGGGCAGGTCGGCGGCCGCCGCTTTGATCTCGTCGATGATCCACTGCCAGGATTCGGCATAGCGCATGCGCTGCTTGTTGTTGCCGGCCGGGCCTTCCAGCTTGTCGCGGAGGACCATGCCGCCCGGACGCTCTTCCGAGTCGTTCTCGCAGCCATAGACGCGCATGATGTAGAAATACTGCATCGCGCGCAGCAGGCGGATTTCCGCCACGCGGGGCACCAGGAATGACGCCGGGTACTGGGAACCGTACTTCTCGGCATCGCGGAAGAACTCGTTGAAGCGGCGGATCCGGGTGTAGGAATCACTCCAGGTACTGAGGATGGAGGCGTCGTTGTCATTGAACACCTGGGTACCGATGTTCAAGCGGTTGTAACGCCGGCTCTGCATGTAGTCGCCGTCCTTGAGCAGGTCGGTCATGCAGTCGGTGTACTGCGTCTCCAGCATATAGAGCGTGGATTTCTCCCGGACGGCGCCGTACAGGCCGATGACATATTGGTCGAGGATGGCCTGGTCGCCGGACCAGATGACATCCTGGGTCAGCCGGTCGGAGGCGGGAATATCGACCACATCTTTGCAGGAGATGGTCAGAAGGGCCGCCACGCCTGCACTAACAATCCATTTTATACTGTTCTTTTTCATACGCATCTCCTCCTTAGAAAGTTAAATTGAGACCGACACTGTAGGTGCGCTGCTGCGGGTAGTAACCGTTCGTCAGGCCCGGGGTTTCAGGGTCGAGATAGGGGAAATGAGAGATCGTGAAGAGGTTGGTTCCGGCCAGATACAGCATCACGCGGGACATGTGCAGCTTGTTGGTCCACTTGCCCGGCAGGGTGTAGCTGAGCTGGAGGTTCTTCAGACGGATATAGGAGCCATCCATGATCCAACGGTCGCAAAGCACGGCGTTGTTGGCGTTATACGTAGCACGCAGGATGGGATAATAGGCGTTCGGATCCGGGTTCTCCGGGTCGAAGGACTGCTCGACCAAGTACTTGAAGGCGTTGCCGCCGGCACCGTACCAAGGACGGGTGAACATGGTGTTGTCGGAGTGTCCGCTGTTGTGGACGCCGCAGATCGGGAAGCTGGTCATCGTCACGCCGTAGAAGAGGGCGGACAGGCCGATGCCCTTGTAGGACATTTCGATGTTGATGGAAGCGTTCATTTCCGGCAGCATCGAATAGCCCAGCCAGAACCAGTCGCGGTTGTCACGGGTAATCTTGCCGTCACCGTTCTTGTCGATATAGCGGAAGGCGCCGATTTCCACGGAGCCGGACGGCGGGGCCGGTGCTGCGGCCACCTGCTCGTCGTTCATGAACAGGCCGTTGGTCTTCAGACCATACCACTGTCCGAGCGGACGGCCGATTTCCAGGGTCTCCAGGGAATACTGGTCGGAGATATAGCGGGAAATGACCCGGTTGCGGGACCAGGCGAGGTTGCCGGTGATGGAATAGGTAAATCCGGAAGGCAGCCAGTTGTCGTGACGGACGATCAACTCGAAGCCGCGGTCATCCATGGAACCGGTGTTCTGCCAGGTCGGGTTCTCGCCGCCCAGGGACGGGGAATAGTTGTTGCCGCCGCTGGCTTCCAGGATCCGGTCCGTATATTTATAGAACCAGTCGAAGCCGATGGTCAGGCGGTTCTTCAGCATCGTCAAATCGAAGCCGAAGTTCCAGGCCGTGGTGTGGGACCAGGTCAGGTCGGTATAGACATAGGGGTTGGTCGTATAGAAACCATAGACCGGCTGGCCGCCGAGGGCCCAGGTCACGGAGTTGCTGTTGGTGTAGGTGGAGAGGTACAGGTACGGGTCCACGTCGCTGGAACCCAGCTGACCCACGGAGGCGCGGAGCTTGAGGTTGTCGATCCAGCTGATGTTGCGCATGAAGTTCTCCTTGCTCACGATCCAGCCCAGGGACAGCGAAGGGAAGAAGCCCCAACGGCTCTCGGGCGGGAACACATAGGATGCCTCCTCACGGGCGGAGAGTTCCAGGATGTACTTCTCGTCGTAGTTGTATCCCAGACGGGCCACGAAACCGGCATTGCCCTGGGTGTAGTGGCTACCGGACTGGTACGGGTTCGACTGCTGGGTACCGAGGTTGATATCCACCGGGAAGGTCGCGGCGAACTGCTTGCGCCAGGCCTGGAGGTTATCCACATAGTACTTGCTCCGTTCGAACAGGCCCAGGAAAGTGATGTTGTGCTTGCCGAAGGTGCGGTCGTAATTGATCTGGGGGCGCAGGGTCACCCGGTTGCTCCAGTTCGTATATTTGTTGAAATTGTGCATTTCAATACCCTCGGAAGTATATTGCTTGACGGAATAGGTGTTGCGGTCGAATCCATACACGGTCGTCTTCTCGAGGAACTGGTGGCGGTTGTCCATGTTGTAGTTGACGCCGCCGAAGAAGGACAGTTTGAGACCCTTGAGGAAGGTCTGCTCCGGGAAGGAATACTCCAGGCTTCCGCGGGCCTGCCACTCCCAGGTGTCGGCGTTCATGTAACCGGAATTATCCAGCTCATTGTTCGGCGACACGGGGGCGCCGTTGTTCAGCATGCCCAGAGGCCATACCTTCCCGTTCTCGTCGGTATAGGTGCTCGCCATGATCGGGAGCATGTAGTTGGCGCGCTGGATCGGGTTGAAATAGCCCTGGTTGCTCAGGTCGTTCAGACCCGGGGTCGTCTGGCGGGACTTGCGCAGGGCGACGTTGGCGCTGAAACGCAGGCCTTCCAGGATTTCGGCATTGATGCTGGCGCGGATGTTGAACCGGTTGTAACCCGTATTCTTCAGGGTACCTTTCTGGTCCATGTAGCCCACGCTACCGTAGTAGGAGACCTTGCGGTTGCCGCCGTTCACGGACACCGTATGCTGCTGCAGCGTACCCACCTTGTTATAAATGACGTCACGCCAGTTGGTGTTGCCATAGACGCCGTCTTTCTTCATCTGCTCGATGACCTCGGGGGTCCACTTGTCGGGCATGCCGATGTTGCGGAGGGATTTGTTATACCAATAAATATAACCGTTCCGGTCGTTCGGGTCGTCGGTACCGGTCAGCAGCTCGGCCTCGGCCACGTTCCGCGTCACGGTATAGGAACCGTCGTAGGAAATGGTGGCGCGGTCGCTCTTGGTGCCGCTCTTCGTGGTGACGATGATGACGCCGTTGCCGCCGCGTACGCCATAAACGGCCGCCGCAGCCGCGTCCTTCAGCACGGAGATGGACTCGATATCGCTGGGGTTCAGGTAGTTCATGGAACCGCTCTCCATACCGTCAATGATATAGAGCGGCCGGTTGTTGCCGCCATAGGTCGAGAGGCCGCGGATTGTGATGTCCGCGCCGTCAGCACCCGGCTGGCCGGTGGTCTGAATCGCCGTAACGCCCGCCAGCTTGCCGGTCAGCATGTTGGAAACGTTCGTCTGCGGGGCTTTCTGCAGATCCTTCGTCGTCACCTGGACGACCGAACTGGTCATGAGCTCCTTCTTCTGCTCACCGTATCCCACCACGACGACCTCGTCGAGGAACAGGTTGTCCTCCTTCAGGATAACCTTCATGCCGTCTTTGGCGACAACCTCCATCTCGGCGTAGCCGATGCAGGAGAAGACCAGGACGGAGCCCTCGGGAACCTGGAGCGTGAAATTACCGTCGCCGTCGGTATTGACGCCATGGGTCGTACCCTTGACAAAGACGGCAGCACCCGGAACGGGAAGTCCGGAAGCATCGGTCACATTGCCTTTGACCTTGACCGTGGCCTGCTGTGCCTGTACAGCCTCAGCGCAGAGAAGTTCCCCCCCCATCGGAGCGGCCAGCATCACGGTAGCCAGGAAAAGCATGCCCGTAAGTTTAGTTACTGTCATAATGCATGGTTTTAATCTACTGTGGTCCAAACGTATATAAAAATAAATACGTTTTACAAACTCACAAAATTAAGAATTTTTAAGAATTAAACCATATTTTTCAACAAAAACTTAACATTCGCTGTCTTAAAAGATGCAGCGGCCGACAAAAATGTTGCACGGGGGGCCGTTTGCATTTTTATTCGAAAAAGTGTACCTTTGGATGCGGTATAGGCCCGGACCGGGACACGGGGTCCCGGCGGCTATACTGAATCACGAATGGAGAAAAATAAGCTGCCCCGTTTCAAAACCTGTGGCCGCCCGTGGCCACATGAACGGGAGGGGCCCTCTGGGAGGGATGGAGCGAAGCGGAAGGTTTGGAAATGGGGCAGCTTATTTTTCGGAATGGTTAAAATGATTATGGAATTCAATCACGCTTATTGCTCTGACAAGTACCAGTACACGATGGGAAAGTCGTTTTTTGATACCGGCAGGAAAGACCAGACTGCCATCTTCAACCTCTTCTACCGCAAGGCCCCCGAAAACAACAACTGGGCCGTCGTCAGCGGCACGCAGGAAGTCATCGAAATGGTCCAAAGCCTCGGCCGGATGCCCGAAGACTTCTACGAGAAATTCCTCCCCGGGCCGGAATACGCCGAATTCCGCAAGTACCTGAGCACCATGAAATTCACGGGCAACATCTACGCCATGCGCGAAGGCGAAATCGCCTTCCCCAACCAGCCCGTCATCACCGTCGAAGGCCCCCTGATCGAAGCCCAGGTCCTCGAAACCCCCATGCTCTGCATCATGAACCACCAGATGGCCGTCGCCACCAAAGCCTCCCGCGTATGCCGGGCCACCAACCGGCCCGTCAGCGAATTCGGTTCACGCCGGGCACACGGCCCCTGGGCCGCCACCTACGGCGCCAAAGCCGCCATCATCGCCGGCTGCGCCAGCACCTCCAACATCCTCACCGGCGTCATGAACGGCGTCCCCTCCACCGGGACCATGGCCCACAGCTACATCACCTCTTACGGCAGCAGCGTCGAAGGCGAACACAAAGCCTTCTGCGACTACATCCGCACCCACCGCGGCGAAAACCTCATCCTCCTCATCGACACCTACGACACCCTCAAATGCGGGGTGCTCAACGCCATCCGGGCCTTCCGCGAAAACGGCATCGACGACAGCTATCCCTATGGATACGGCATCCGCCTGGACAGCGGCGACCTCGCCTACCTGTCCGTCAAAGTACGCGAAATCCTGGACGCCCACGACATGAAAGGCTGCAAGATATTCGCCACCAACTCCTTGGATGAATACCTCATCACCGACCTGGAACGCCAGGGCGCCCGGATCGACTCCTACGGCGTAGGCGACGCCATCGCCACGAGCAAGGCCGCCCCCTGCTTCGGAAACGTCTATAAACTCGTCCAGATCGACGGAGAGCCCGTCCTGAAACGCTCCGAAGACACCATCAAACTCATCAACCCGGGCTTCCAGATCACCTACCGCATCATCAAGGACAACAAATTCAAAGTCGATGTCACCTGCCTGCGCGGAGACGAGACCGCCCGCCGCATCGAAGCCGGCGAAGCCTTCACCGTCTATGACGAGCAGGACCGCTTCAAATACAAGACCTTCGAACCGGGCACCTACACCTACCGGGTGCTCCAGAAACAGGTCATCCAAGCCGGAGAAGACATCTCCGAGTCCCACACCCTTCTGGAAAAGAAGGCCTACTACAACGACACCCTCGCCCACTTCGACCCCTCGGAGCGGCGACTCATCAACCCGCACTACTTCAAGGTGGATATTTCCGAAGAAATGCGGGCGGTGAAACTGGGCATCCTCGAACGGATCAACCGGCAGATAGCCGAGTTCCGCATTGACTAAACCCCGGCAAGCCCCGCTTGCCCCCAACCCGTCAGCCGTATGAAAAAAATGTTGCTGACAATCCTGGCCCTCCTCCTGACCCTGCTCACATCCGCCCAGGGAAGGAGGTTCAGCGGCACGGTGACCGACCCGGACGGACAGGGCGTCATCGCCGCGGGGGTCATCTGCAAAGAAAAACCCTCCGTCGGCACGACGGCCGACCTGGACGGGCGCTTCTCCCTGGACCTGCCCGATGGCGTCAAGACCGTGGTCTTCTCCGCCCTGGGCATGGAAAGCCTGGAATGGGACGTCAGCCGCGGCAGCCTGGAAAACGTCACCGTCGTCCTGGACTATGAGACCAACACCCTGGACAAGGCCGTCGTCACCGGCTATGCCCAGACGACGGTCAAACGCATCACCGGCTCCGTCGCCATCATCGACAAGGACAAATTCTCGTCCAAACCGACCGCCTCGGTCGGCGCCCTGATGCAGGGCGAAGTGGCCGGCGTGCAGATCTCCCAGGTCTCCGGACAGCCCGGCACGAAGGCCCGCATCCGGATCCGCGGCGCCAACAACCTCTCCGGCAGCAGCGAACCGCTCTGGGTCGTGGACGGCGTGCCCCTGCAGAACGACAGGCCCAGCCTCAGCGCCGAACAGCTGGCCACCGGCGGCTTCGACAACATCTTCGTCAGCGGCGTAGGCGGCATCAACCCCAACGACATCGAAAGTATCACCATCCTCAAAGACGCCGCGGCGGCCGCGATTTACGGCTCCCGGGCGGCGAACGGGGTCATCGTCGTCACGACCAAACGCGGCGAAGCCGGGCGGCTGCGCGTGGGCTACAACAACAACTTCACCTGGTCCTTCCGGCCCCAGCGGAGCCTGTCGCTGATGAATTCCGCCGAGAAACTGGACTGGGAACAGACCCTGTGGGACGAATTCTCCGCCGCCCGCTATGCCGCCTCCCTGACGGACAACACGGTGTTCTACCCCGTCATCGGCATCACCGGGCAGGTTCGCAGCGGCAGCGGCCCCTTCGCCGGGTGGGACGCCGCCCGGCAGGACGCCTACCTCGCGCAGCTCCGCACGGTGGACACGAACTGGTATAACCTCCTGCTGCGCAACGCTTTCTCGCACAACCACCACCTCTCCCTGAGCGGCGGCGCGGACAAATACACCTATTATGTATCCCTGGGCGTCAACGACGAAAAGGGCATGCTCATCCACAACGATTACCAGCGCTACAACGCCTCGGCCAACATCAACCTCCGGCCCAGCGAACGGGTGCGCATCGACGTCGGCGTGGATGCCTCCCGCCAGCGGTCCAAAAGCCCGGACAGCTCCGTCAACGCCTTCACCTACGCCTATTTCGCCAACCCCTACGAAAAGGCCTACGAAGAGGACGGCAGCTATGCCGGCGACCAGACCTGGTTCTCCCTGGGCTATTACAACGGCCGCGGCGTAGAGACGGTCATGCCCAAGAACGGGTTCAGCCTGCTGCGCGAGCTGGACAGCAACAGCACGACCACCGTCAACACGGCCGGCACCCTGCGCAGCCAGATCGACATCACCCTCCTGCGGCCCCTGAAATTCGTCGGCCTGGCCTCCTATTCCTATTCCAACAACAGCACGGACAAGGTCGTCGATAAATATACCTACACGGCCTTCCGCGACCGTCTCGGCAACGACGACAAGTCCCAGACGAACCTCTACGGCAACATCGCCCAGAACCGCACGAACCGCAACAGCTATGTGCTGCGCGGGCATTTCGCCTACAACGACACCTTCGCGGAGCGCCATACGCTGAACATCCTCGCCGGCGCCGAAATCCGGGGGTCGTCGAGCAACACCATCTTCACCAAACGCTACAACTACGACCCGGTCACGGGCACCTCTTCCCTGCCCCAGATTTCCGGGCCATCGGACCAGTGGCTCAGCCAGGTGGAACGCCTCAACGGGCAGTATTTCACCGAGAACCGCTACGCCTCCTTCTACGCCTCGGCCGACTATTACCTGGGCAAGACCATCGTCCTGAACGCCTCCGTCCGTACGGACGGCAGCTCCAACTTCGGCAGCAACAGCCAGTTCAACCCCACCTGGAGCGCGGGCGCAGCCTGGCACCCCGGCGAAGAGGCCTGGATGCCGGAAGTGGTCTCCCATGCCACCCTGCGCGCGGCCTACGGCTTCACCGGCGACGTCAACACCAGCACGACGCACCTGCTGGTGATGGAATACCTCCAGCAGCAGTACCGCTACTATGACGGCACGGCCTACATGCTCGGCCGCATCCCTTCCGCCCCGAATCCGAACCTGGGCTGGGAAAAGACGCGGGACGCCAAAATCGGCCTGGACTTCGGCCTGTGGAAAGACCGGCTGACCGTCAACACCGAAGGATACTGGCGCTACAGCACCGACGTGGTGACCACGTCCCAGCTCCAGAGCACGGCCGGATTCACCTATGTCTATTTCAATTCGGCCGACATCCAGAACGCCGGCATCGAGACGACGGTCAGCGGCGACATCCTGCGGTACAAGGACTTCCGCATCAAGGCCTCCGTCAATTTCGCCTACAACTTCAACCAGGTGACGCGCTATATCCCGGCCTCGGGGAGCAGCATCACGGCCAAGGACCGCTATGTCCAGGGCTATCCGGTCGGGGCCATCCTCGCCGGCGACTACGGCGGCATCGACAAGAAGACCGGCCTGTATGCCTTCCGGCTCCGCGAGGATGCCGTCATCAGCAAGCCCTCGGACCTCAACAAGCCCGACAACTACCGCTACTACCTCGGTACCACCATCGCGCCGTACAGCGGCGGCTTCAACCTCAGCTTCGAGTATAAACAGCTGAAACTCAGTTTGTCCGGCGTGTATTCCATCGGGGCCAAGGCCTACGACAAGATCGTCTCACCGGCCAGTTACCTGAACGCCCTGCACACGGGCGTCACCACGGAAGAGGTCCAGTCCCAGTTCAGCGACCTGTACGCCAACCACCTCAATGTGACGAAAGACCGCACCAGCCGCTGGACCGCCGACCGCACGGGCGGGGTGCTGTATCCGCGGATCTACGACCGCTTCGACCCGCAGTACAACTTCGCCGCCACGAACCCGATGGACTACAGCATCATCGACGCGATTTACCTCAAGGATGTCTCCTACCTGCGGCTCAAGTCCATTATCCTGACCTATTCCCTGCCCAAGGACTGGATCCGCCGCCTGCACCTGGACGGGGTCAGTCTGAATGCTTCCCTGAACAACTTCCTGACCCTCACCGCCTACGACGGCATGGACCCGGAGATTCCGGGCGCCACCTACCCGACCACCCGCAGTGCGTCGTTTGGCGTCAGCATAGATTTTTGAGTATGAAACGGACCGCATGGATATTCCTGACGCTTCTGGGCACGGCCTGTACGCAATACCTGACCGTGCAGCCCCAGGGCGAAGTCATCCCCAAGACGGATGAAGAGTTCGCCGCCATCATGCACACCCGCATCCGCGAGGTGGAAGGCGGCGAGGACGAATATATCTTCGGCAACATGGAAAGCGTCATCCGCCTGGAAGGCTGCGCCGACGACCTGGACGCCAACATTTCCGTCGGACGGAACCTGCCCTCCTACGCCGGCGAGGTCATCAACATCCGGCAGAGCAGCTACCGCTATTACTGGGAGGTCATCCGGGACTGCAACATCGTCATCGAGAACCTCCAGGGACGGGACACCCAGACCGCCCGGGGCACGCTGACGGCGGCCTACGCCATGAAGGCCTTTACCTATTACAACCTGCTGCGCGTCTATTGCGAGGCCCCGGAGAATCCGCAGGAGCAGTTGGGGCTTCCGCTCGTGGACCGCTTCGACATCACCGACCGCCCGGTGCGCGCAACCCTCGCCCAGACCGGCGCGTACATCGAGCGGCTCTTTGACAGCGCCCTGGCCCAGGGACCGCAGGAAGGGCTTTGGTTGTTTACGGAATACATCATCAAGGCCGGACAGGCCCGCCTCCGCTTCTGGCTGGAAGACTGGTCGGGGGCGGCCTCCCTGTGCCGGGACATCATCGAGCACAGCGGGCTCAGGCTCAGCACGATCGCCGAATTCCCGGACATGATCGGCCAGGCGTATGACAAGAAAGGCGAGGTGATCCTCCGCTCGCACATCAACAATTCCAGCGAACTGGACTGGTACTTCTCGGCCATCAAGGGCTATCTCAAAAGCCGGCCGGCCGCCGCGTCGCTGGTGGCCCTGTTCGACGACCCGGCCAAGGATGTGCGATATGCCTGTTCCCTGGACGGTAAGTACCTGGGTATCAAGGTGCCGGAGATGCGCATCCGCCTGGCGGAGATCTACCTGATGCTGGCCGAGTGCGAAGCGCATCTGAACCATCCGAAGGAGGCGCTGGATATGCTCAACGAGCTGCGGCGGCACCGGATCAGCGACGTGGTTCCGCTGACGGAGGCCAGCCTGCCTCCCCTGCGCAGCGGCGCCCGCATCACCGAAGACGCCCTGGGCCAGCCGCTGACCCCGCTGATGCAGGCCATCCT
>JAFUWX010000065.1 GCA_017471025.1 Bacteroidales bacterium | reverse complement strand
TCAACCAGGACAGTCCGCTGCCCGCGGATGCCCGGAGCTATACCTTCGAGGACCTGAAGGCCGGCAAGACCTATTCCTTTGGCGTCCAGTCCCTCGCGGCGAATCCGAGCAACTATTCCAAGGTGGTCTATTCGTCTGATTATAAGATGCTTACAGCCCTAGAGGCCGGTTCTGCGGAGGGCAGCCATATCGCCGCGCCTGCCGAGGTGGAAGTCTCCGCCGGGGCAGACAATGCCCTGACCGTCTCCTGGATGGCCGGGGACAACAAGGCGGTGGAATACATCGTGTATGTGCGTACCCAGGACCAGGAAACTTTCACCCGCGAAGCCGCCCGCGTGCCGGCAGGGGAGACCACCTGCACCGTGACCGGTCTGGCGCCGGGTGTCTATATCTTTGGCGTCCAGGCGCTTGCGCAGGTCCTCTCGGAAAGTTCCGCAGTGACCTCCGCTCCGGCCTTCCGGCTGCAGGATGCGTCCAAGATGCCCGTCATCAACAACGTATCCGCGACCTACGCCTATGTGATGGTCAACTATACGCTCCGTACCTCCGCGACCTATCCTGAGCACGGCCTGTGCTTCAGCAGCGAAGGCGTGCCGGATATGGGCAGCCAGGTGATCTGGGGCCCGCAGCTGCCGGCCAACAAGACGGTCAGCCAGCTTATCCCCAACGCCGTGCTCGATTACGGCAAGGATTATCAGGTCTGCGCATATATCAAGACGGGCGACAGCTATTACTACAGCAATCCCGTCACCGTCCGCCTGGGTGCGGAACCCGCGCTGCCCGAGCTCACTTGGACCCGCGTATCCAATCCGGCGGGCGTGCCTGCCGGTGTGGAGGTTTATGCCACCGAAACCCCGCTGAACGGCCGTCCTTTCAAGGCCTGGTATGCCGTGGCGGATTGCACGGGCGACATCGAAATGCGTGTCGTGCCGCAGACCTCGCTGACGACCATCGACAAGATTTCCGCGTCCTATAAGGGCGACTGCTATGTGCTGATCAACGGCGGATACTTCGACTGGGACAGCGGCTGGTCTTCCCCTTATGTGTCCGACGGTGTCCGTACCGGCGAGGGCTACGGCTCTACGCGCGTGTCCGACGCCAACTGGACCCTGACCACCCCGGCCGTCGTCGGCGTGGACAAGGAGGGTCATGCAGCGGCCTACTGGTGGTCCGCCCGGCCGGGCAAGGCGTACTATTACACCCTGCCTCAGCCGACGGTGCCCGACCAGGCGAAATACTGGTATGAGTCCAACGATACCCAGCTCAGTTCCTTCCCGGGACCGGACCAGAAATGGGAGCCCTACAACGCCATCAGCGCGGGCCCGATGGTCCTGTACGACGGCAAGGTGGTCGTGGACCATTCCCACAACGGAGAGTGGTACACTACCAACTATGAGCTGCTCGCCAGCGATATCTTCCCGGGCTATAGTCCGGACCGTACGGCCATCGGCATCCTCGAAGACGGCCGCATCGTGCTGTTCGTCTGCGACGGCCGCGTGGATGAAAGCGACGGCGCCTCGCTGCCGGAGCTGGGCCTGGTGATGAAGAGCATCGGCTGCGTGGCCGCCCAGAACCTGGACGGCGGCGGATCGACCGGCATGATGCTGGGCGAGACCCACCTCAACACCTGGGAACAGGGTAAGGGGTCTGCCCGCAAGACGGAGTACCGGGCAGTCAAAACGGCCCTGGGCTTCTTCAAACGCCGATAAGCTGTCATAACGCACATACAAATGCGAATTTATTGCATCGTTTTATAAATTTTTTTATAAATTTGTAAGACGATGTTTTTTTGGATATAATCTTTAACTAAAACATAAACACATGGCAAAGAAAAATGGCAACATCATCGCAGTCTTGACGATGGTATTCCTGTTCGGCATGATTTCCTTCGTGACGAACCTGGCCGCTCCGCTGGGCAACATCTGGAAGATGCAGCCCCAGATCGCCGGCTCCAACACCCTCGGTATGATGGGTAACATGATGAATTTCCTGGCCTATGCCATCATGGGCATCCCGGCCGGTAACATGCTGAAGAAGATCGGTTACAAGAAGACCATCCTCGCCGCCATCGCAGTCGGCTTCCTGGGCGTCTTCGTCCAGTTCCTTTCCGGTCGCGTGACCTCCTTCCCGGCCAACTTCGCGGTGTACCTCACCGGTGCCTTCATCTGCGGCTTCTCCGTCTGTATGCTGAATACGGTCGTGAACCCGGCCCTGAAGATCCTCGGCGGCGCCCGTTCCAACCAGTACATCCAGATCGGCGGTTCCTTCAACTCCCTGGTCGGTACCGTGACTCCGATGTTCGTCGGTGCCCTCATCGGCGCCCTGACGCCCCAGTCCGCCATTTCCGACGTCAACCCGCTGCTGTACATCGCCATGGGCGTGTTCGCTGCCGCGTTCGTCATCCTGCTCTTCATCCCCATCGAGGACCCGAAGGCAGAGACCAGGGGAGAGGTGGCTGCCAGCCCTTGGCAGTTCCGTCACTTCATCCTCGGCATCATCGCCATCTTCATCTATGTCGGCGTTGAGGTCGGTATCCCCGGCACCCTGAACTTCTACCTTTCCGATCCGAACAGCGGCGCAGGGATGAATCCTGCCACGGCCGCTTCCATCGCCGGTTTCGTGGCCGGTACCTACTGGCTCCTCATGCTGGTCGGCCGTCTGATTTCCAGCGTCATCAGCGGTAAAGTCTCCGCCCGTGCCCAGCTGAGCACCGTGTCTGCCGTAGCCCTCGTCCTCGTGCTTATCGCCATCTTCTCCAGCCCGAGCACGACCGCTTCCATGCCCGCCTTCACCGGTTCCGGTTTTGAAATGGTCAGCGTTCCGCTTGCCGCCCTGCTGCTGGTCCTCTGCGGTCTGTGCACGTCCGTGATGTGGGGTACCATCTTCGACCTTTCCGTCGAAGGTCTCGGCGGTGCCACGGAGAAGGCTTCCGGTATCTTTATGGCGATGGTCGTCGGCGGCGGTATCCTCCCGCTGGTCCAGAACTTCGTCGCGGACAAGGTCGGCTACATGCCCAGCTACTGGGTCATCATCTGCGGCCTCGCCTTCATCCTGTACTTCGCCCTGGTCGGCTCCCGCGTAAAGAAAGCGTAAACATATCATATTCAAATTATTATGGCAAAAGATTTAGTAATCGGCATCGATATCGGCGGGCAGACCACCAAATGCGGTATCGTTGATGCCCGTGGTACCGTCCTGGCCCAGACCGTCATTCGTTCTGACACCTATACCGAAGTGGCACCGTATATCGCCGAACTGGCAGACGCCCTCAAGCGCATCATCACCGAGGCGCAGGCCGAAGGAAACATCCGCGGCATCGGTGTCGGCGCAGCGAACGGCAATTATTATACGGGTATCATCGAGAATGCCCCGAACCTGACCTGGGGCGGCACGAAATCTATCCCCTTCGCCAAGCTGCTCTCCAAGCAGATGGGAGGCATCCCCGTCGCCCTGACCAATGACGCCAACGCGGCGGCCATGGGCGAAATGACCTATGGGGCGGCCCACGGCATGAAGAATTTCATCATGATCACCCTGGGTACCGGCGTCGGCAGCGGCATCGTCATCAACGGCGAGGTCGTCTATGGCCATGACGGATTTGCCGGAGAACTCGGCCACACCTGCGCCGTCCGTCACAACGGACGTCTGTGCGGCTGCGGCAAGACCGGCTGCCTGGAAGCCTATTGCTCGGCCATCGGCGTGGCCCGTACCGCCCGCGAGTGGCTGGATATGAGCGACGAGCCGTCTTCCCTGCGGAGCCTCGACAAGATTACTTCCAAGGATATCTATGACGCCGCCAAGGAAGGAGACAAACTCGCCCTGCGCGTGTTTGATTTCACCGGTGAGATGCTGGGCGCCAGCCTGGCCGACTTCATCGCCTTCTCCGCGCCGGAGGCCATCGTCCTCTTCGGCGGTCTGGCCCGTGCCAAGGAATTCCTGACCGAGCCGATCCTGCGGAGCATGAATGCCAACGTCCTGCCCCTGTGGCGGAACAAGGTGGAACTGGTCTATTCCCAGTTGAAAGAGTCCGACGCCGCCATCCTGGGCGCCTCGGCACTCGGCTGGGAGCTGTAGCCGCTCCCCAACCTTTGACAAGTGGAAGGCCCGCCGGCTTTCCACTTGTTTCTTTTTACCGGAAGCCGAAAACGCAGCGTCGCATCCCCCGGCAGTCATTTGAAATGCCGTCAAGATTTGTTATCTTTGTCATCCATGGACGAACTGAACAGCAGACAGCGGGAAGCCGTCGTTTCCACCGAAGGACGGATCCGGGTCGTGGCCGGTGCCGGAACAGGCAAGACCAAGGCCCTGACGCATCGTTATGCCTATATTGTCAATACCTTGGGCATCGATCCGGCCAACATCCTCTGCCTCACGTTCACCAACAAAGCGGCCGCCGAAATGCGCCAGCGCATCGCCGCCATGGTCCACAGCGGCGACTACAACGACTTCGTCTGCACCATCCACGGCTTCTGCGTCAAATTCCTCCGCAAAGAGATTTATCGCCTGGGCTTCCCGAAAGGCTTCTCCGTCCTGGACGAGGAAGACTGCAAGGCCATCGCCAAGGATACGATGGACGAGATGGGCATCAAACGGACGGAAAAGACCGTCAAGCAGTTCCTGACCGGCATTGCGGCCGACAAGGCGCTGAACGGCTATATCGAGACCTATATGCTGCCCGGCAGCGTCATTTCCGACATGCAGCGGCGGACCTCCCGCCTGGCCGGCTATGTAAGCCGGCAGATGCAGCATTTCGCGCTGGATTTCGACGACCTCATCAATGTCACGAAATACATCCTGGACCGCTTCCAGGATGCCCGGGAATGGTGGCAGAATGCCCTGAATTATATCATGGTGGACGAGGCGCAGGACTGCAACCTGGACGATTGGGACCTCATCGAGCGCCTGGCCGCCAAGCACCGGAACCTGTTCGTCGTCGGCGACCCGGACCAGTCCATCTACGAATGGCGCGGGGCGCGGCCTGACCTTTTCGTCCATTTCGCCTCGGACAAGGACATCGTCCTGGATGAGAACTACCGCAGCACGCCGAAAATCCTGGATATCGCCAACAGCGTCATCGCCCACAACAAGAACCGGATTCCTAAGGACTTGTTCACCCGTAAAGCCGAAGGGCGCACCGTCATCCATTTCCATGGCAAGACCGAAAAAGAGGAGATGGAATGGGTCGTCGGCCAGGTGAAAATCCTACTGGGCGCCGGGGCGGCCATCAACGACATCGCCGTGCTCTACCGCAGCGGCTGGCAGTCCCGTGCCATCGAGCAGGAACTGCTCTCCGCCAAGCTGGACTATACCATCTGGGGCGGCACCCGCTTCTTTGAGCGGCGGGAAATCAAGGATGCGCTGAGCTACCTGCGCCTCATTGCCCATCCGGATGACGACCTGTCCTTCCGGCGGATCATCAACGTCCCGTCCCGCAAGCTCGGACGGGCCTGGCTGGAGCGCCTGCAACTGCTCGCCCTGACGGACGGGGAGGCCCTGTATCCCACGCTGAAGGCACATCTGGAGGAGCTGGGCCGGGAAGGCGCCGCCTCCTTCGTCGCGCTCATCGAAGACGCCCGGGAATATGCCCTGACGCACCGGATTTCCGACCTGCTGACCCGCGTGCTGGACCGCTCAGGCCTGAAACAGGCCATCCGGGAGGACCAGGACGAGGACCGGCTGGAGAACCTGGATGAACTCCTGTCCTCCATCCGCTTTTACGAGACCGCCCGCCGCGAAGAAGAAGTGACGCTGGCGGACTACCTGCAGGATATCGCCCTCTATACCAACGACGACCACCGCAAGGATACGCCTACCCTCAAATTGATGACCATCCACCAGGCCAAGGGGCTGGAGTTCCCCTATGTCTTCGTCATCGGCCTGAGTGAAGGCATTTTCCCGAACATGCGCTCCATCCGCGAATACAAGAAGAACGGGGAAGAGGAGGAACGCCGGCTGATGTACGTGGCGGTGACCCGGGCGGAAAAGGCGCTGTTCCTGACCGAATCGGAGGGTTACAACATCGCCACCAAGCTGAACAAATATCCCTCGCGTTTCCTGGCGGAAATCAAGCGCGAGACCCTGGTCACGGAAGGCGTGATCCCGGAGGACCTGTGGCGCGGCACCCGCAACCTGGTCCATGTTCTGGACGAGGAGATGGACCCGCACCGCCCGGTCCGCCTTTCCACCGAAGGGGCTTTCCCGGGAGATGCCGGCGACGACCCCTTTGCGGCCGAACGGGCGGCCTACAACAGCCCTTTCCAGGTCGGCGACATCGTCAGCCACGCGGTCTTCGGAGAAGGCCGTATCCTGTCGGCCAACAAGGATTGGACGACCTTTGAAGTGGAATTCCCCGGCGGGACGGTCCGCAGCATACGCAGCCATTTCCTGTCCCGGCCGGACTTGCCTGAATAATTAGTAACAAGTTAGATATGAAAAAGATCTTTTTCCCTGTCCTGATCGGCCTGGTGGCGGCAGGCTGCACCCCGAAGCAAAGTTCCATTCCCGAGGAATGGCCCTGGGAAGACCCCACGCCGGTCGTCACCCCGTCCGAAGACCCGTCGGAAAGCCCTTCCGAAGAGCCTTCCGAGGACCCATCCGACGAACCTGCCGGTCCGGGTTGGGCCGAAGTGAAGGATAACTCGTTCGGCGAGTTGCCGGAGGGTATCCGTCTGTATCATGCCACGAATCTGCTGGACCGCCAGGCCGAGGCCTGGTTGGCGACGGTCGATCTCACCCAGCAGGAATTCCATGTCTGGGGCCTCAACGATCCGAAGCTTTCCGGGACGAAGGAACCCTTCCAGACCCCGGAAAAGGTCTATAATGCCCAGGGCAAGCCGGTGCTGGTCATGAACGGCGGCTTTTTCTATGCCGACGGCGGGACCTACTATACCGCCAGCCTGGCCGTCGAGAACGGCAAGCTGCTCAGCCCGAACATCAACTACGCCTCGCTGGACTGGGTGACGATGTATTATCCGACCAAGGCGGGATTCATCCGACATAAAGACGGCAGCATGGAAGCGGCCTGGACCTACTGGGTCAACGCCAGCCAGCACTATATCTATCAGATTCCGGCCGAAAACGGCTATGGCAAGACGCCGCTCAAGCAGCCTTCCTCTTCTTTCCCGGAAAAGGGCGTGAAATTCGAGGCGCAGACGGCCATCGGTGCCGGCCCGGTCCTGCTGAAAAACGGGGAAATCAAAGATACCTACACCTTCGAATGTCTCCAGGCCGACAAGGATGTCAACTGCGCCAATCCCGACCCGCGTACGGCCATCGGTGCCACCGAGGACGGCCTGCTGGTGCTCTTTGTCTGCGAAGGCCGGAACATGACCGAAGGCGTCAAGGGCTATTCTACCGGTGAAGTCGCCCAGATCCTGAAGGATTTCGGCTGCAAGGAAGCGGTCAACCTGGACGGCGGCGGTTCCACCTGCCTGCTGGTCAACGGCAAGGAAACGCTGAAGCCTTCCGACGGGCATCAGCGCGCCGTCGGAAGCTGCGTCTATATCAAGTAGGCGGAATTACCGGACCATGACCCGGGCGTCGGGAAGGCCGGGGGAAGAGACCGTGATGAAGACCGGTGCGGCTGGTTTGATGTGCGGTTTATGACCCCGGCGCCCCTGCGGGCTCGGTGTCTGGCTGCGGTAAACGATGGCGGAGCAAAGTCCGCCGAACGCCGGCAGGGTCGGGCTGTAGAAGGGGATATGGCTGGTCGGGTCGCCGGCATCCGTGGCTACTAGTCTTCCCGGTCCTGACACGCTGAAAGTCAGTTCATTACAAGCCGTAGGAGCCACGCGGCCCTCTTCATCCGTCACCTTCACCGTGACAAATACCGTCTTTCCGGAAGCCTCGGCGCTCAGCTCCAGGCGGGCCGGTGCCCCTGTCGTGGAGACGGCGTCCCGGGCCCATACCTCGCCGTCTTTCCAGGTCACGACGCGTACCTCACCCGGCTCATAGACGACATCGTCCCAGCGCAGGCGGTACTCGCCTTCGCCGCGCCGGCGTATGCCCTGCGAGCGGCCGTTGACGAAGAGTTCACCGCTGTCCGCGGACGTGAACACATGCACGGGCGTCACCTCGCCCTCGCGGCCGGCCCAGTTCCAATGCGGCAGGATATGGGCCATCGGGAAATCCTTGCGCCAGCGGGACTGATAGAGCCAGTACAGGTCTTTCGGGAACCCGGCCAGGTCGAAGATGCCGAAATAGGAACTGCGGGAAGGCGGGGCGTTGCGGCTCATCTCTTCCAGTTCCTTTTCCGCGGCCGCCCGGGCCGCTTCATCGTGGAAATTGGTCAGTACGGTCGGGTCGAAGTTATAAGGCGTCGGCTCGCCGATATAGTCGAATCCGGACCAGACGAATTCGCCGCAGAAATCCGGATTCCGGTCTTCGTGATACCATTCATGGTCCGGGCTGCTGGCCCAGTAAGGCGCATACAGGCAATAGGAGCTCACCTGGTAGGGCGCGCCTTCGTTCCAGCCCTGCGCCTTGTCGTCGCTGACCGGGAAACGGTAATACCCGCGCGTACTGATGCAGGAGGCCGTTTCGCTGCCATAGAAGGGCTGGTCGGGAAAGTCGGCATGGAACTTCGCGTAATGGTCCGGCTTGTAGTTGAAGCCGAAGACATCCACCGTCTCATGGTAGGGCTGGAAGGCCCCCCAGACATTGTCGTTGCCGCTGGTCGTGAGGCGGGTCGGGTCTTCACGGTGGCAGATTTCGGTCAGCCGGCGGGGAATGTCCCACTTGTCGGCATATCCCTGCTCGCCGCACTCGTTGCCGACGCTCCAGAGGATGACGCTGGGGTGGTTGCGGTCCCGGTGGATCATGTCCACCAGGTCACGCTCCGCCCATTCCTCGAACAGGGTGGCATAGCCGTTGGGCTTCTTGGCGACGGTCCAGGTGTCCGTCAGTTCGTCGATGGCCAGGAATCCCATCCGGTCGCACAGGTCCAGCAGTGCCGGTGCCGGCGGGTTGTGTGCGCAACGTATCGCATTGCAGCCCAGCTCTTTCAGCTGGTTCAGCCGGCGCTCCCACACGGCCTCGTTCCACACGGCGCCCAGGGCTCCGCTGTCATGGTGCAGGCAGACGCCCTGCAGGAAGAAGCGCTCCCCGTTGAGGTAGAAACCGTCCGGGCGGAATTCGGCCGTCCGGAGGCCGAAACGGGTCAGATGGTGCTCGGTCTCCCCGGTCTCCAGGTTGCGTACGGTCGTTTTCAGCGTATAGCAATACGGGTCGGATGGGCTCCAGAGGCGCGCCGCCGGGATGCGGAACACCTGCTCGGCCACCTCGTCACCGGAGGCTTGCACCCGCTGCTCCAGGGACTCCTGCGCCGTGCCGAAAATCGGTGCTCCGGGCAGGGTGATGGAGGAGATGACCTCGACGCGGCCGCTCCCTTGCAGGGAGGTGCTCACCCGCACCGAAGCCGTACCTTTTTCATTGATTCCCTCCGTTTTGACCCAGATGCCGTTGTAGGCCACGCCGGTCTGGGCGGCGGCCACCAGGCGGACATCGCGGTAAATCCCGCCGCCGGGGTACCAGCGGCTGGAATTGGGCAGGTTATCCACGCGGACGGCGATGACATTGTCGCCAGCCGTCAGCCAAGGGCCGATTTCCACCCGGAAGGAGGAATAGCCATAGGGCCTGCCGCCTACCGGATGGCCGTTCACATACACGGTGGCATGGGACATGACCCCGTCGAAATCCAGGAAATACCGGGGGCTTTCCAGCCCCTGCATGCGGAAGTCGCCCAGGCGCTGCGCCGGGTCCTGCAAGTGCTTGCGGTACCAGGCCGTGCCCCACCACTCCAGCTTGCCGGTCTCGCCGGGATAAGCCTGGACGAAAGGACCTTCTACACCCCAGTCGTGCGGCAGGTCCAGCTGGCGCCAGGGACTGTCGTCATAGGCCGGATCGGCATATTGCGGGTCGTCCCCTTTGCTGAAGGCCCATCCGTCATTCAGCAGGACGCTGCTCCGGATCTCTCCCGCGGCGGCGGAAAGCGTGGCCAGGACAATGCCGGCGAGAAGGGTGTAGAACTTCCTCATAATCAGTTGTTTTTATTCCGTGATGAAAGGGTCCAGGGCGACGGTCGGGGTGCCGTCCGCGAAGCAACCCTTGGCATAGCCGCCGTTGTATCCGGCCGGGGCCTCGGGTTCCCAGTAGAAGATGCCCTTGAGGACGTCCCCGCTGGTGCCGAAGTCCTTCATGATCTGGCTGATCATGGACTTGCAGGCTTCGCCTTCGGACCAGGTCATGCCGATTTCGCAGATCATGACCGGCTTTCCGTAGGTGGTGTTGGCGGTCTTGATGTTGCTCACGAGCGTGGCCGTGGAGGCCTGCCAGGATTCCGCCTCCGGATAGAAGGAGACCCCGATGATGTCATATTTCCCGTTCTGGAGCTTCAGGTAGCCGAAGATGCGGGCGTACAGGTCGGCCCGGTCTCCGCTATCGATGTGGACGATGACCTGAGTGTCCGGGAAGATGGCCTTGACGGCGTCATAACCGGCATTGACAAGCTGGGCGAAATTCGCGCCGTTCTCATATTTGCCCAGGGGATACATCATGCCGCCCCGGGTCTCGTTGCCGATCTGGACCCACTGCGGGGTGACCCCGTAGGTCTTCAGGGCGGTCAGCATCGCCGTCACATGCTCCTTGACGTCTTTCTGCAGCGCGGTGATGTCGTGCGAGGCCCATGCGGCCGGCACATTCTGGTTGGCCGGGTCCGCCCAGGTGTCGCTGAAGTGGAAGTCGATCATCACGGCCAGGCCGAGCGAAGCCGCCCGACGGGCTTTGACGAGGACGTCGTCGATGTTGTTCCAGCCTTCGGCGGGATTGACCCACACGCGGAGCCGGATGGCGTTCACGCCGCAGTCATCCCGCAGCAGGGCCATGCATTCCTGGCTTTCACCGGCTTTGTTCTTGAAGGTCAGACCTTCGCTCTCCATCTGGGTCAGCCAGCTCACGTCCGCACCTTTGGCGAAGGTGACGGCGGGGGTCTCCGGAACGGAATTGTCCGGGGCATTGTAGGGCTGGACCGGGGTGCAGCAGGTGGCCAGAAGCGCCGCTGCCAAAGTCAATATATTCATTTTCATTGCTTTTCGATGCTATAGGTTCCTTTGCAAATATCCACGGTGAACAGGCAGGTGCTGCCGATGTAGGAGTCGTCCACGGGGCAGCCGTCGGCGCCGTAGCGCAGGATGCCCTCGCTGCCGCCGAAGAAGTAATCCCAGCCGTTGATGTAAATCTTGAAGCCCCAAGGGGTCTTGTCTTCGACGGGGATGGCCAGGCTATAGACGCCGGCGGTCTCGCCGGGGTTCATGTCCAGCAGCTCCCAGCCGGTATCCTTGCCGACGCCGGCAATCTGGACGGATGTGATGGCCGTGTTGGTGTAGCTCAGCTCACTCAGGGACACCGTCATCAGGTACATGCCGGGGGTTTCCGGGGCGGGGATGTTGGTCTCCGTTTCCGCCGCGAGCGTGCCGCTGGCGAAGTCGCCGGCTTCCAGGCCGTAGAAATCGCTCCAGGTATCCTTGATGGTGTAGTAGCGGTAGCCCCACTTGGAATTGACATTGCAGGCGCCGCCGTAGGCGAGCTTGTCCTCGTCATAAAGGGTCAGGTAGTTGTCAAAGTCCCAGTCTGCATTGGTCCAGCCGTCGTTGATGCCGACCAGATACAGCTGCTGCGGGGTCTCCACCGGGGCTACGCCGCCCGCGTCCACGCGCAGGGTCATGGCGGCCAGGTCCAGAATCAGCGATACTTCGCCGGCACCGGCCACGGCTGCGGTCAGGTCGGCCGCCTCCGAGCCGAAGGTCACGGCATCCGCCGTTCCGCCAAAGCCCACCTGAGTATCCACGGCCGCCGCGTCGTCGGTACCGGTAGCGATGTTGTACTGCTTGCCCGTGCCGGAAATCTTGACCGTCAGCGAGCCGGCGGCAGTGGCGTTGAAGCCCAGGATCCAGCTGTTGGTCGCCTTGTCGAAGACCATCTCGCCGGTGACGTCGCCGCTGACGCTCAGGGCCGGGATATACAGGGCGGACCATTCGGCCTTCTTCGTATCTACGATCGTGTAGTAGCAGCCGGCCTGGCCCGGGAACCAGAAGTTCCACTTGTCGGAGGCGGAGCTGGCATAGAAGGGGAAGCCATCCTGTCCGAGGTTGCCCCATTCGGTGCCGCTGCCTTCCAGGAAGTACCAGTTGTACCAGCTGGATACGCCCATGAATCCGCCGTAAACGCCTTCGGACACGGTCCTGAGCACGCTTCCGGTGTCTTCATGGCTGGAATTCAGGATATGGCCCACGGACAGATCGACCACGTACGGGGTGACGCCGACAGACACGGCGGGGCTATAGACGGCCGTGCCGCCCGCCGACAGGGCGGAAGCCAGCCGGATATACAGGGTGCCCTTCTTTCCGCCTGCCAGTCCCAGCCGGCCGGCGATGACGTTGAGGCTTTCCACCGTGAACTGCGCGGAGGTGGCACCCTTGGCCACGGCATAGTCATAGGTCTTCGCAAAGTCCTCTGCCGCAGCGAATTGGAGGGTGTTGACGGTGGCATTCTTCGGGGCCGCGGCAATACCGGTCGTGCCGATATTGCTGTTGTCCGTCCAGTTGACGGTCAGGGCCAGGTTGGCGTTGTTCTCCCGCAGGAGCACCACGTCGCCGGAGCAGGTCAGGGTGACAGGCTCGGGACCGGTCGTGGTCACATGGATGTCTTCAGCGGGCACGCAGGCGGCCAGCAGCGCCGCCAGGGCGATATAGATAACAGTCTTTTTCATCAGTACTTGTCGTTATGAAGGTTCGTATTGGCGGACAATTCCGCAGCCGGGATGGGGTAGATGTTGTATTTGTCATCGACCGCCTGGCCGGCGAGGACGCCACCCTTCCACTGCCAGACATAGCTGCTCGTGGTGAGGCGGCCGTAGCGGCGCAGGTCCGTCCGGCGGACGGCCTCGTGATACAGTTCGCGGGCACGCTCGTCGAGGATGAAGTCCAGGTCGAAGTCGCCGTCGGCCACATTGCCCAGGGTGTTGCCGTAAGCACGCTGGCGCAGGTCATTGACCAGACCCCGCGCATCGCTGCGGCTGATGCCGCTGCCGCCACGCAGCTGGGCTTCGGCCTCCATCAGATAGACGTCGGCCAGGCGGAAGAAGGGCCAGTCGGTGCAGACGCCGTTCTCGGCGGAGGCGGAGGCGACGCTGCCGTCATCCTTGAGGTTGGACCATTTCTCGCTGAAATAACCCTCGGATTGGTTGTCGATGTTGCCCGTGAACCACTGGGTGGTGCCGTCCGTATAGAAGCGGCAGCGGCCGTCCTTGCTGGAAGCCACGTCGCCGAAGAGGGCCGGCAGTTCACCGCGGACGCGGAACATACCCCAGCCCTTATCCAGACCGTAATCGGCCGGATTCTGGGCATTGTCGTTGCCGACTTCCCCGCAGACGAGATACGTCGTCGCACCCCAGGTCACCGCATGGGTGGCATCTACCACGAAGGGGAAGATGATTTCATTGGTCCTCAGGTGGTTGTCGGCGTTGAACAGCTTGGTCCAGTCGCCTTCCAGGGAGTACCCGGCGCCGCGGACTTTCTCGCAATAGGTGATGCAGTCGGTGTAATGGTCGCCGGCGCCATAGACCTCCGCGTTGAGGTACAGGCGGGCGAGCAGGGTCCAGGCCGCCGCTTCGCTGGCGCGTCCGTATTCGACGGCCGTGCGGCCGGGCAGGGTCAGGGCTTTGAGTTCGCTTTCGATATAGTCGAACAGCTGCTTGCTGTTGTACGCGGCCGGTTTGAAGGCGCCTACCGGCATGGTCTCATCCACGAAGGGGCCCTGGCCGAAGAGGTCCAGCACGCACCAATAGGCGAGGGCGCGCAGGAAACGGGCCTCCTGCATATAGGTGGCGACCGTCGCCTTGTCCTGCTCGCTGAACGCGTCGGCGTCGCTGCCGTGGCGCAGGAATTCGTTGCACAGGGCGATGGTATAGTACAGCCGGTAATAGCCGTCGGCGACCCAAGGGTCGTTGGCATCCCAGGTCATATAGGTCAGGGCTTCGATCTTGTCGCCCGAAAGCCAGGTACAGGCAACCTCGTCGGTGGGTGCCTCCTGGAGGTTGAAATAGCAACGCAGGAAGTCCTGTCCGTTGTTACTGGCCATGTCGGCGTTGCCGCCGCCTTTCTCCTGGCCGACCAGGGAATAGGACGCATACAGTTTGGCGAGAACCATCCGGAATCCGTCCACGCTGTTGTACACGGCGGTGGCGTCGGATTCGGTCTCGGTAACCGGACGCTGGTCGAGGTCTTTCATGCAGGAAGTCAGGACCGCCAGGCAGCCCATCAGGCTGATTATTATCTTTTTCATACGCGCAATCATTTAAAATTCAAGACCTACGGTGAGGGAGAAAATCCGCGGACGCGGATAGACGGACATGTCGATGCCGCCGGCGCACTCCGGATCCACGCCGGAATAACCGGTGATGGTGAAGACGTTCTGGACCATCGCGGAGAGGTTCAGCCGGCACCAGGGAGCGACCTGGCCGAAGTTGTAGGATACCTGCAGGTTGTCCATCTTCAGGAAGGAGGCGTTCTCCACATAGAAGTCGGACTCATACTGCCGTTTGGCGAAATGGGAGGTCATGAAGCTCCGGTGTACCTTGTTCACCTGGAAGGCGTTGTAGGAAACCGTTTCCCAGGCGCCGGTATTCATGGCCATACCGTTGAAGAGGTAGTTGCCGATGTTGCCGCGCAGGGTGGTGCTGACCGTGAGTTTCTTCCAGCGCAGGCTGGTCGAGAGGCCGAGCATCCAGTCCGGTGCCGGGCTGTGGTGGCGGTAGAGGTCTTTCGTATTGATCTCACCGTCCCCGTTCAGGTCGGCATACAGGCCCTCGATGGGCCGTCCGGTGCCCGCTTCATAAATCTGCTTATAGACGAAGAAGCTGTACGGGGCGTAGTTCTCGGACAGGACCTGTACATAATGGGAATCGATCCAGCCGGCCGGGGTGTCGGGCGCATCGCCTTCCCCGCCCAGGCGGAGGTTGGTGATCCGGGTCTTCATCCAGGTGGCATTGGCGCTGATGTCCCAGCTCAGGTCCTGGGTGTCGATGACGGCTGCATTCAAGGTCATCTCCACGCCGGTGCTGCTGATATTGCCCACATTGGTGAGCAGCTGCTTGTCGAAGTTCGTACCCGCGGCGACCGGAACGGTGGCCAGCAGGTCTTCGGTGTTGCGGATATAGTAGTCCACGCTGCCGGTGATGCGGTCTTCGAGGAAGCCGAAGTCAAATCCGACGTTGAAGGCCTTGGTGGTTTCCCACTTGAGGTCGGCGTTGTAGGAGGCCGGGCGGAAAGTCTGTACCGGGAATCCTCCGAACATGTAATAGGCGCCGGCCTGGCTGGCCGTATAGAGCGGCATGTAGCTATAGTTGGCGATGCCGTCCTGCTGGCCGGTGACGCCGTAGCTGACGCGGGCCTTGGCCGTGCTCATGACGCCTTTCAGCGGGGTGAAGAAGTCTTCCTCGGAAATCTTCCAAGCTGCTGACACAGAGGGGAATAAGCCCCAGCGCTTGTCCTTGGCGAAGCGGGAAGAACCGTCCGCGCGGAAGCTCACGCCCAGGAGGTATTTCGAGGCGAAGGAATAGTTCAGACGGGCATACCAGGACACCAGGACATGCCGCTGGTCGCTGGCTGCGGACGTGCTCTGCACCTCGCGCGGGTCGCGTGCGTTATAAGAGGTGAAAGCCGGGCTGTAATATCTCCAGAACTGGTAATCGTAACCGGCCGTCAGATCGACGTTGCTCTTGATCGATTCGAAATATTTGTTGTAGTTCAGATAGACGGTAGCCAGGCGGTTGAAGTTCTCCTGGGGGCCGTAATCGTAGTCCAGACCGCCCGTGTCGTAGTTCTGGAAGGCGTCCTTCGGCACATAGACATGGCCGCGGCCGTTGGAATAGTCATAACCCAGGGTGGTGTGCAGGTGCAGTTCCGGGAGGAAGTGCATGCTGTAGTCGGCGTCGAAGCTGCCGATGATGCGATAGACCTTCGACGTGTCGGTGCGGCCTTCGATCAGTCCGAGCGGGTTGCCGGTGGCGCCGTTGACGGGCTTGCCGAAGTTGTCCACCGCCTCGTAGTAGCCCAGGAAGGCATCGTTTCCGCTATAGACCGGGAGGGTCGGGTTGTGGGTGGAACCGCCCCAGATGGCGCTCTGGTTGGCGAAACGGTTGTTGTTCCAGGTTCCCTTGCCGTTGAGGACCAGCTTGAGGTGGTTGTCGAAGAAGGTCGGGGAGAGGGTGACGCTGCCCGTATAGCGGGTGGCGTTGTCGGTCTTCAGGATACCGTTCTGGTTGCTGTAGCCGGCACTGACGCGGTAGGGCAGGACTTCGGCGATGTTGCCGGAGACGCTCAGGCTGTTGTCGGTGCTGAAGGCCGGACGGAAAATCAGCTTGTTCCAGTCGGTGTTGACGTCCGGGTTCATCAGGGCCTTCTGGGCGTCGGTGCCGAAGGTGTTCACCAGGTCGATCATTTCGTCGCGGGAGACCATGTCAGCCGACTGGGTCGGGGTCTGGACGCCGTTGGTGGTGGTGAAGCTGATGCGCGGGCGGGACTTGGTCAGGTTGCCTTTGCGGGTGGTGATGATGATGACGCCGTTCGAGGCACGGGAGCCGTAGATGGCCGTCGAAGCGGCATCCTTGAGGACCGTAATGCTCTCGATATCGTTCGGGTTGACCAGGGCCAGGAAATTGCCGCCGCCGCTGACGCTGCCGCCGACTTCCATGGGCACGCCGTCCAGCACGATCAGCGGGTCATTCGAAGCGTTCAGGGACGCGCCGCCGCGGATGCGGATGGTGCTGCCGGCCGTCGGGGAACCGCCGCCGCTGGTAATCTGCAGACCGGAGACCTTGCCGTTGATCAGCTGCTCGGGCGAGGAAATCATACCTTCGTTGAAATCCTTGCTGGAGATGCTGCTCACGGAGCCGGTGAGGTCGGTCTTGCGCTGGACGCCGTAGCCGATGACCACCGTTTCCGCCAGCATGTTGCTGTCCGGCTGCAGGGTGATGTCCAGTTTGCCGTCGGCCGGGACCGGAATGGTCTGGGAAACGTAGCCGATGTAGCCGATGGTCAGGCTGCCTCCGGCTGTCGCCGTCAGGGTGAATTGGCCGTCGATGTCAGTAATGGTGCCGTTGGAAGTACCGTCTTCCAGGATGGAAGCTCCGATGAGCGTGACACCGTTCTCATCGAAGACGGTCCCGGACACCGTGACGCGTTCCTGCGCCGCAAGCGGCCAGGCCAGGAAACAGGCCAGGAGGACCGGAAGAAGGAGTTTGAATGTGTTAGACATATAACGTTTTAGTATTAAATATGCGTTTTTCAACGTGCAAATTTACGTCAATTGTTGTGTCCGGACCTGTCCAAATCGGACAAAAGAGGAAAAAAAACGGACAAAAGGGTCCGAAAAGCACTTTTGTCCGCGCGTTTGCTTGCGTTTCGGGATTTTCTGCGTAACTTGTGCCGATTAAGGATAGGTTATGCTATTATTCCTCGTCAGCCTGCTGGCCCTGACCGCGCCGTATGAACATTTCCGCCGCGTCGAACCCGACGCCGGGATCACCATGGTCGAATCCCTGGCCCAGGACTGGGACGGGCTGCTGTGGCTCGGCACCAACCGGGGGCTGTATTGCCATGATGGATATGCCACCTTCCCCGTGGAAGGGGCCGGCCGGACGTACAGCATCGTCAGCGACGCGTCCTCGCGGCGCCTGTATCTCGGTACGGAAGGGGGCCTGGCGGTCTTCGACGGCCTTTCGGGCGTAGTCGCGGCGGCGGAAGGCGGCCCGGGCGGCATCCGCAGCGTCGTGGCCGATGCCGACAGCCTCTGGCTCGGCTCTTTCCAGGGACTGTACAGCTGGCGGGAAGGCCGGTTTACGCCGCATCCCGGCCTCCGTACGCCTATCGTCTATTCTTTATTGGATACTGGAAATATCTTATATATAGGAACTTACGATGGCCTGGCGGCCTATCGGAAGGACACCGGGGCTTTTACCGACATCCCGCTGCCCAACCCCGGAGGCCGGGTCAATATTTTCGTCAATGCACTGGCCTGCTGCCGGGGGGATATCCTGGTCGGTACGGAAGACGGCCTGTTCCGCTATGTGCCGACGACCGGCGAGGTCTTCGAGATTCCGGTCAGCCGCAATTCCGTCAAGACCTTCGGGACGGACGCCGGCGGGAATGTCCTCGTCGGTACCGACAACGGGCTCTATGTCCTGGGCCCGGAAGGCATCCGCCATATCCGTCATGAGGCAGGGCGGGAGGACAGCCTGGGCAACGACATCGTCTGGAGCATCCTGCGGGACCGGGACGGGACGGTATGGCTCGGCACAGACGAAAGCGTGTCCGCCACCCTTCCTCCCCTGCCGTTTACCGGCATCGCCGCAATGACGGGAAGCCGGGAAGGAAACCGTTTCACCAGCATCCTGAAAGACCGCCGCGGCCGCCTGTGGCTGGGCGGGACGGACGGTCTGCTCTGCCAGGAAAAGGACCGGACCATCTGGTACCGGGTGGACGATGCCGTCCACACGCTGGCGCACAACCGGATCCGCCAGGTCTATGAAGACAAGGACGGGGATATCTGGCTGTGTACCGACGGCAGTCTCCATATCCTGGAAGGCAGGCGCTTCCGGCGGCTGGACCTTTCCGACAGTACGGGCGAACGGAATGCCAACTGGGCATACGACATCGTCGAGGACAGGCGCGGCCGGATCTGGGTGGCGACCAGCCTCGGCGGCGTGCTGATCAAGGACAAGGCGGCCCTGCTGGCCGGGGACCATGTGGCCGACAGCACTGTCACCCTGCCGGACGGCAGCTATGGCCTGTATGCCAGCCAGTTGGCGGAAGATGCCCGGGGCGGACTGTGGTGCCTTTTTTACAACGACGGCCTGCGCCGCTTCCAAGGCGGACGCTGCGAGGTCTTTTCGCCGGGCGAAATCCCTTCCTGCCTGTATGGCGATACCCAAGGACGCATCTGGGTGGCCTATTCGGACAGGCTGGAGCAGGGAGAACATACCTGGCCCCTGCCCCTGCCGGGCGAAGTGCTCTGCATGGGGGAGGTGGACGGCGGACTGTGGATCAGTACGGCGGGCGGCGTGGCGGCCCTGGACCCCGGAAGCGGCCGGATGCATCGGATCTATACCGGCGGGCGGACCATCTCCGCGATACTGGGAGACGGCCCCCAGGCCATTCTGGGGACGCGGGACGGCGTCATCCAGGCGCCGGCCGCCATGCTGCAGGTTCCGGACCGCAGGCAGCAGGTCCTGCTTTCGGCCGTTACGCTGGACAATACCGCCTATTATACCTGGAAAGGCCAGGCTGTCCGCTATGCGGACGCCTTCGTCTTCGGCCCGGACCAGACCCATCTGACCTTCCACTTTTCCGACATGCCCTACGACGGGCGGGAACAAGGCGCCCTGGTCTGGCGGCTGGCCGGGATAGATGACGGCTGGAACCTGTTTCCGAAAGGAACGAACCAATTGTCCTTTAATCAGTTAAATCACGGTAAATATACCCTGGAAGTCTGTACGCTGGACCCGGCCGGACAGCCTGCGGGTCTGCGGACCGTCCATTTCCGGATCCGCCGGCCCTGGTATCTGCGTGGCTGGGCCTTCCTGCTGTATCTGCTCGTCGGGGCGGGCCTGGCGGTCTGGATCATCCGCTATTATCGGCTCCGGGCCCGGTGGCAATACGAACAGCGGGAGAAGGACGCGATGCTGGACAACCTGATGCAGCTTTCCCTGCCAGCCGGTCCTGTGGATCTGGTGGATTTGGCGCGCCGGTGCTTTGAGGATTTCAAGGCGGGACTTTCCGAAGGTCGTGAGGCCCAGTTCGTTACGCAGGTTCCCGGCTGCGTGCTCACCCTGGAGGAATACCGCATCGCGACGGCGCTGGAAAACATCCTGGCCAATGCGGCGGAATATGGCCGGGGCCGGATCGAGATGCAGGTTGGTCTGCGGGAGGACAGGATCACTATCACCGTGTCGGACGAGGGCCCGGGGATTCCGGCGGACGAACTCCCCCATGTGAAGGAGCGTTTCTTCCGAGGCCGGGCGGCGACGCGCTCCGGGGCGGGCGTGGGCTTGTATCTGGCGGATGTCTATACCGCGCGCAGCGGCGGTGCCCTGGATATCCGTTCGGATGCCTCGCAGGGTACCCGGGTGCAGCTCTCATTCCCCGTCGCACCCGCTGTGCAGGCGGAGGGGCAGCCTTCGCCGGACGAACGCTTCCTGACCGACATCACGGCCCTCATCGAGGCTCACATGGAAGATAACGCCTTCAATGTCGCTTCGCTCAGCGAACGTACCGGACTGGGCGGCAAACTGGTATATCGCAAGGTCAAGCAGCTGACCGGCCTGACGCCAGTGGAGTATCTGCGTACGCTGCGCCTGCGCAAGGCGGCCGCCCTCCTGCGCGAGAACCGTTACACCGTCTCCGAGGTGATGTACCGGGTCGGCTTCACCAATGCCTCCTATTTCTCCAAATGCTTCCAGGCCGAATTCGGCACCACCCCGAAGCATTACGCGGAAGGCGACCGGTAGCCTTCCTCCGGCTTGCGAATGCGCGGGAAAAGCTGTATCTTCGTACCTGTAAATAACGGACTATGACAACATTAGAAGCAATCCAGACGCGTCATTCCGTGCGCAAATACACGGATAAGCCCATCGAGCGTGCCAAGGTGGCCACGCTCAGGGCTGCTATCGAGTCGTTCAATGCCGAAAGCGGTCTGCATATCCAGCTGGTGCTGGATGAGCCGAAGGCCTTTGCCTCGGGTATGTGGAAATACGGCCAGTTCTCCGGTGTCCGGAATTATTTCGTTATGACCGGGCCGAAAGGCAAGGAGGCCGAGGAGAAGGTGGGGTATTTCGGCGAAGCGCTCGTCCTGCTGGCCCAGACCCTGGACCTCAACACCTGCTGGGTCGGCCTTACCTACAAGAAGATCCCCGGGACCTTCGAGCTCCGGGAAGGCGATGTGGTCCATTGCGTCATCGCCCTGGGTTATGGCACCATCCCGGGTGTCCAGCACCCGCAGAAGCCTGTGGAGCAGTTCTATGCGTCCGATGGCGTTCCGCCCCAGTGGTTCCTGGACGGCGTCGCGGCGGCCCTGCTGGCTCCTACGGCCGTCAATCAGCAGAAGTTCAGATTCGTCCTGCGGGACGGGAACCAGGTGCAGGCCAAGGCACTTTTCTCCATGGTGGGCTATACCCATATCGACCTGGGTATCGTGAAATATCACTTCGAGGCAGCTGCCGGCAAAGAAAACTTCACCTGGCTGCGTGGCTGACCGGGTAAATACAGGGATGCGCGGCGGTCCCCGGCTGCAGCGTCTGGCCATGGACGGCGGGTTCACCTGTCCGAACCGGGACGGAACGCTCGGAAAGGGCGGCTGCACCTTCTGCGACAATGCCGCTTTCCACCCGTCATATACCCAGGGCAAAAGCCTGACGGAGCAGATTGACGCGGGCATCGCTTTCCATGCGGGGCGGGGTCGCAGGTCCGATGGCTATCTGGCTTATTTTCAGGCATTTTCCAATACTTATGCCTCTTTGGATGTGCTCAAGGACCGGTATGAAGAGGCCTTGGCGCATCCGCAGGTCCGGGGCCTGGTCGTCGGCACCCGGCCGGATTGCGTCGATGAGGAGAAGCTGGCCTATCTCGCGGACATCCGCGCCCGCGGTTTCGTCGTCATGGTGGAATACGGGGTGGAGTCCGTCTATGACCGGACCCTCCTGCGGGTTAACCGGGGCCACGACTTCGCCTGTACCCGGAAAGCCATGACCGACACGGCCCGAAAGGGCATTCCCGTCGGCGGGCATATCATCCTCGGACTGCCGGGAGAGACCTGGGAGATGCTGCTGCAGGAGGCCGATATCCTCAGTGCCATTCCCGTGAACTACTTGAAAATCCATCAGTTACAGTTGCTCAAAGGCACGCCGATGGAAAGGGAATTCCGGGAAAAGCCGGAAGATTTCCTGCGCCTGGGTCCGGACGACTATGTGGAACTGCTGGCCGATTTCCTGGAAAGATTGCGTCCCGACATCGTCATCAGCCGCATTGTCAGCAGCGTCCCGCCCCGTTTCACAGACGCCCCGTGGGGGCTTCTCCGGCAGGAAGAACTGCTCCGCCGTCTGGACCGCCGCCT
>JAFUWX010000064.1 GCA_017471025.1 Bacteroidales bacterium | reverse complement strand
GACCGAAGGCTCTCTCAAGCAATATACTGCGGTGGCAAGGCCGTGTGGTCACACCTCTTCCCATTCCGAACAGAGAAGTTAAGCACACAATCGCCGATGGTACTGCCCCACCAGGTGGGAGAGTAGGTAGCTGCCGTTTTTCGGATCCCCGGACCAAGTGATTGGCCCGGGGATCTTTTTTTATATTTCTCTACTGTAATAGTGAGCGGTAAAGTTCTGCATGGGGTGAATCGCAAGATGTCAGTTTCTTGATGATCCTACCCCGCTTTACATAGACGCTGGGCACATACAGGCCCGGAATCAGCACGGCGATAAAGCTTGCACTGAAGCCGGCGATACAATATCCGATAAACTGGTATTCCGATTCATCCTGTCCAGGGAAATCTTGTCGGATCTTGGACATTACATGATCCAGCCGCTCATTCAGCATCTTCTCAAATGCCGAGTTGTTGTTTTGTGTACGCTGTATTTTACCGACAATTTTTTGAACCTCGCGATAGACATTCTCCTCCTTTTCGCGGCTTTGATCGGTCATGAACACATGGCACAAATCTCCAATTTCGTGAAATTCTTTTTTGTATAGATTGATAAATAGTCTTTGAAGATACTCATTCCGATGAGTTGCCTCCTCCAAGGCTGTAATTTGGGCCTGATGTGAATCATTGTCACGTTTGAGGCTGTCCACACTGCTGCGTAGCGTCTCACATGCGGCTCCAAGATACGCTATCTCTTTCTCTTTCTTATATTTGCGTCTTTTCGAAAACAGCGTTACTGTCAATACGATGATTGCCAATAATGAAATAAAGCGGAAAGTCCAAAGCCGATAAATCCTCTTTTGCAGATTACTGCCTATACTGTTTGCAGCCAATATCTTATGGTCATTCCATGAAAAGATTGCGGCATGGGACAGGGTATCCGACGAAATGCTTTCAGCAGCAGAAACTCTTTCCTTTTCCAACAAAGCATATACGGAATCCCCTTCGTGACAATGCTCTTTTCCCCTGCCGCTATACCAGCGGGCATGATGGGGCAGGCCATTGGAATTGTAGATGTGGGATAGCATGAAACATGTTGACGCAATGAGGGCAGAGTCTTCGGCATCCTGGTATATGAATAAACGGGAGTCCTCAGCAGATAAAGCCCCCAATAACGGGCTTAATGCAGCGTTATATTGATTCTGTTCGAATCGCTCGGCTCCTATCATATAGGATTTCTCCGCTTTGTCCTTGTGGCCTGCCAATAAGTCATCCATGGCTTGAAACGGCCGCTTTGCGGAACATCCGGAAAGGAGTACAATAGAAATCAGTGATAGATACCTTTTCATGACCGCAAAGATGACAATATTGTTCTGTATTTCCAAGTTATTTTCCCTTTTTTGGAAGCGTGTTGGATTCCGTCGGAAATAATAGTCTAACACCTTTGATTATCAATTACATAGAACCGCAGATGTTAGATTTTATGAATCCGTATTTTTTGCAGTTGCTGTAATTTTGCGTTGAAACCATAAAAATGATAAAATCATGAAGACAATGGCGTTGACGGCGATCCTGTCACTGGCATTTTTGTCGGTGGCAGGTCAGAGCCGTATTTCCGGAAAATTGTTCGAATATTTTGACTATGGAGACAAAAAAGAGGAGGTCCCGGTAAAAGGCATAGCCATAAGGATCGTTGCCGGAAGGGATACGCTAAGAACGGTTTCAGCGTTGTCCGGCCTGTTCGAGTATAAAAATGTTCCGTCCGGAACCGTCCGTCTCATGGCAGAAGACAAGGCTTATCGGGCTGTGGACCAGACCGTGGAACTTGTCCCCGGCAACAATATCCTCTTTGTCGAAATGACAAGAAAGCCCCAGAGCCTTCAAGGCGTTACCGTGACGGCCGAAACGCCTTCCGTTACTTTCCGGAAGGACACGGTTGTATTCAACGCTTCCGCCGTAAACGTCCTGGAAGGCGAAAGCGCCCTGGAAATACTGCGCCAAATGCCCGGCGTGGAAATACGTAGAGGCAAAATCCGCATTCATGGAAAAGAAGTCAAGCGTACCTATGTGAACGGCGTACTGATTTATGGCGACAATGCCATGACACCCCTTAACGCGCTGCTGGCCCAGGAAGTTGTCAATATCAAGAGTTATGAAGAATTGTCGGTGAAAGACAGAAGAAGAAAGGCCCGTCACGGCAAAAAAGAGACGGTATTGGATATTGCGACGCGAAATCCCGTACACATGGCGTTCGACGGTCACTTTTCTGCCGGAGCCGGTTCGGACATGGCGGGCGATATCAAGTATAAAGCAGGCGTCGTCGGAAATCTTTTTTCGGAAAAATTATTGCTGTATGGCGATGCCTATACCAACAATATCGGTTCCCAGGACAATTCCTTCCATCCCGCCGGCGTGACCCCGGGTTCTTTGCGAAGCCAGGATAGGAAAATATCCGCAGGAACCGGTATCCAGAAATACTGGGGCGACCGCATGATGGGCAGCAATATCAAAGCGGACTATAAGTTTTCCTCTGACAAGGTCAGCTCCCATTCCCGCGTTGTCAAAGACTTTTTCTCGGAGGGTGATGAAAGCCGCGCTTACGATATTGCAAATACAGACAAATCATCGACGATGTCGCATTCGGCCGGGGCCTTCCTGACCCTCAACAACGAGAAAATCAAATCGCTTTCCGTGAGCCAGACCGTTGATTTCACGCGACTCGACAAGGAATCAGACCTGAGGACCATGTTCCATGACAGACTGGCGGGAGACAATACGAAGGCGGAGATCAACGTTGACCATAGTCGGCAGTGGAGTTTGGGGGGAGATATCGTTTGGTCAAACGACCAGAATCCGAAAGGTTGGTTCCCTATGCTCGGCGTGGGGTACAAAGTCAGCAACAGCATGGGCACCGGTGCCCGGATCGACACGTTGGCGTCCTCCCTGAACAGGCGGTTCATTACTTTGGAAAACACCGGGTTGAACTCCTCATTCTCTGCGACCGCGGCATGCACCGCATTCCTGCTCAACAATGAAAAGATGACGATGACAGGACACTTCGGCTATGGTTTCGGGTGGGACAGGCATGCCGATAAACAGATTGCGCTTGACACCCTTGACCCCGAAATGGCCGTTACGGACCTGGTAAACACGTACGACTTCACGTGGAACATTTTCAGACACGCGGCGATGGCCGCCGTACAGATGTCGTTGGGTCAGACATCGGTCAACCTTGGGGGAGAGCTGCGTTTCAACAGACTGATGGATATTGAGGTCCTGCCAGCCGGGCAGCGGATTGACAAACTATATGTAACGCCTGCATGGGATGGTGATTTCAGCGGTCCCCGGTGGAGCATGACGTATTCCATGGAGCCCTCCATCCCGTCCCTGGAGCAGGCGAGAGCGCGGATTGACAATTCGGACCAACTGTTCCAAAGGGCCGGAAATCCGGACCTGAAACCGGCATACAACCATCAGTTATCCGTGGGATATGCCTTCCCGAAGGTCGGGCGGAGCGGCAGCCTGCGCATCAGCCTTGAATCGACGGCAGCAACGTCGGTACATGTCATGCGGACCCGGTATTTCTCGGACGCTTCCACCTGGAAAGGCTATGGCATCCCTGCGGGAACGACACTCCAGACTTGGGAAAACGCCCCGGTTTCCACCAACACCTCTCTACGGGTTTTCTATAGTCTGAGGCTTCAGAAGATGAAATCGACGGTATCCCTGTCGGCTTATTCAAGATATGCGACAAGGCCGGAATACATTGGCGACAATCTGCTGGTCAGAAGGGAGACCACGCCGGGTTTGCGCGGCAGCATAGACTGGCGGCCGAACAACAAGACCCGGGTCATGGCGAACGCTTCCTTCGAATATGTGGATTCCCGAAGTAAGGATTTTACCCTTCGTGCGATAAGGCCGCATGCGGAAATCAGCGCCTTCCGGTCTTTCGGCAAATCCTTCTTTCTGAGCGGTTCGTATCATTATACCGCCAGTTCTTATCTCGGAGGAGCGATGGACAGCATCCATCTCCATAGCCTGCACACCGTCGCCGGCGCAAGGCTTCTCAAAGGGATGCTCGTCATCTCTTTATCGGCCAATGACCTGCTCGCCAAAGATACGGGATATACCCTTGTAAACGGTGTGGATTCGCGTATCCAGACATGGAAACCTTCCCTGGGAAGGTATTTCATGCTGAATGTCCAATGGCGCCTCAACAAGATGAAAACCCCTGTGGAATTCCGAGGCAGCCTGAGCCGGTAAGATCAGATTTCCTCCCGGATGTTGTAGTTGTTGCGCTCGGAGGAGCTGCGGCTGATCATTTCGCCGACGAAGCCGGCGAGGAAGAACATGGCGCCGAGGATGACGGCCACCAGGGCCAGGTAGAAGAGCGGCTGGTCCGTGACGGCGCGGAAACGCACGCCCTGGGCCTGGTGGATGAGCTTGGCGGCGATAATCCATATCGCCATGACCCCGCCGACCAGGAACATCAGGATGCCGCTGAAGCCGAACAGGTGCATGGGCTTTTTCCCGAAGGTGCCCAGGAACCAGAGCGTCAGCAAATCCAGGAAGCCATTGACGAAGCGTTCCATCCCGAACTTGCTCTTGCCGAATTTGCGCTTCTGGTGGTGGACAGGCTTCTCCGTAATCCGGGTAAATCCGGCATTCTTCGCCAGATAGGGGATATAGCGGTGCATTTCGCCATAGACCTCCACCTGCTTGACGACCTCCTGCCGGTAGGCCTTGAGGCCGCAGTTCATGTCGTGCAGCTGGATGCCCGTGATTTTCCGGGCCGTGGCGTTATACAGCTTCGAAGGCAGGTTCTTGGTCAGTTTGTTATCCTGCCGGTGCTGCTTCCAGCCCGATACGATGTCCCATCCCTCTTCCGTCACCATCCGGTACATCTCGGGAATCTCGTCCGGGGAATCCTGCAGGTCGGCGTCCATCGTGAAGACGACCTGGCCCTGGGCCTGCTGGAATCCGCAGTACAGGGCGGCCGATTTGCCATAATTCCGGCGGAAGGAAATGCCCCGCAAGGCAGGGTTCTGCGCGGCCAGCCCGCGGATTACCTGCCAGGAATCGTCGGTGCTGCCGTCGTCCACGAAGATGACTTCATAACGCCAGCCGTGGCTGTCCATCACACGGCCGATCCAGGCTGCCAGCTCGGGCAGCGATTCCGCTTCGTTCAGAAGGGGAACGATAATGC
Source organism: Bacteroidales bacterium (assembly GCA_017471025.1). Taxonomy (GTDB): domain Bacteria; phylum Bacteroidota; class Bacteroidia; order Bacteroidales; family UBA932; genus Cryptobacteroides. The sequence continues at coordinate 28,710 of JAFUWX010000064.1, read as the reverse complement.
TGATGTCAATCATACGCGGGGAAGGGTATCGTCCGGAGACGAAGGCTGGTCAAAGGGGTTTCGGGAAGGAATGTTGCGCGAGAGGATGGCGGACACGATGGTCCCGTACAGCCAGCAATACAGCAGGGTGACGAAAAAGGCGGTCGTCGGGAGGGCGTCGATGGCCTTGTCCATGGCGGCCATGGTGTTGGAATCCATCTTCATCGGGTAGCTGGCCAGGGCCGTATCGATGGTGGCCCGAAGCGTCTCCGGCTCCATGAAATGGAATTGGGCCAGGGAGAATCCGGCGACCAGGACGGCGGAGAGCAGGGCGACCTGGGTCCCGAAACGCCGGGTGTCGTCATTCCCCACCGCGTCATAGCGGGCGACTAGCCGCTTCATGAAAAAGGCCATCAGCCAGATGCAGCCGGCAAACTTGGCGGCCCACAACAGGAAGGACAGTACGGATTTCACCATGGCAAGCATGACCCCTTCGCCGAAATGGCCGGTCAGGGAAGAAAGTAAGGTAATCCCGATGGTAAACCCGCCCAGGGCCAGGCCTGCGACGGCGGCTTCGTTCCACGATGCCTTTTTGTCAAATAATTTGCTCATTGGGCGAATTGTCTGGTTCTTATCTTGCAAATTTAACGAAATTATGGTACATTCGCAAGAAGTGTAAAAACGAACATGACAAAACACGCCCTTCGGAGTTCAGCCGGTGTCTTGGCGGCTGCGCTCATGCTGGCGCTTTTCTGTCTCCCGCTGCAGGGACAGGACAAAAAGCTCGGCATGCGGGGCCGTGTCTTCGAAAGTATGATGGGGCGGGACAGTTCCCTGTACGAGTATCCTGTACCGCAGGTCCAGATCATGGCGTATCAAGGCGGCGACAGCACCTCGTTCAGAACCGATATCCTCGGCGTCTTCAACCTGCGCGGGCTCAGGCCCGGAGAGACCCGTCTCAAATTCGTGAAAAAAGGCTTTTACGACCAGAACATCATCCTCGACCTCCAGGATGACGAGGGCTTCCTGTACGTGGAACTGTTCCGCAGGCCGGAACAAATCAAGGAGGCGCATATCCGCGCCGTCGTGCCTCCGATGACCCACCGCAAAGATACGATCATCTACAATGCCGCAGCCATTCCTTTGTCGGAAGGGGAGAACGCGGTGGAGATTCTCCGCCAGATGCCCGGCGTGGAAATCAAAAGCGGAAAAATCTATGTAAACGGCCAGGAGGTGAAGCGCACCTATGTGAACGGCCGCCTGATCTATGGTGACAACGCCATGGCTCCGCTCGGAGCGATCGTGGCCGAGGATGTGACCCACATCAAGTCCTATGAGGAACTGTCCGTGGAAGATAGGCTGAAAGGGAACAAGAACGGCCAGAAGGAAAGGGTGCTGGATGTCACGACCAAGGAAGCGGTATTCAGCGCGTTCGACGGCCATGTCCTGGCCTCGGGCGGTGCCGACGCCCAGCGGAACTCGGCGGGCCGGATTCAGCCCAGGTATCAGGGCGGTCTGAGTACACGGTTTTTCTCCGAAAGCCTGTTGTGGTCCGTGAAATTCAATGCCAACAACATCGGCCGCTCCGACAATGAAGTCCGCAGCGTACGCACTCCCTACGGCCCCCTGAATACCTACAACGACCGTCTGGTGACGGAAGTGGCCCTGACGAAATATTGGGGAGACAGGCTCCTGGGCAGCTCGTTCCATGCCGATTACACCTTCATGCGGGATGCTTCCCGCACCTTCAGAACCTCCCGTACAAGCTATTTCCCCACCGGGGACAGCCCGGCCCGGGAATATGCCGATACCGCATCGTCCTCCTCCACCGACGGACGTCATTCGCTCACGATGAATCTGTCTCTGCAAAACGCGAAAGTGAAAAGCCTGAGCGTCAACAGCACGCTGGGATTTACCAAGACAGGGGCGAGTGCCTATTCCGGAAGCCGGTCGTGGACGCAGGACGCTACGATGGCCCGGACCTCCCAGACGACTTCGTCCCAGGTCCGGGACCTCAGCTACGTCGGGCGTTTCTACTGGAGAAACCCTACGGCGGAAAGCGGGTGGAATCCCTACGCCATGATGGAGCTTTCCATCGGCGGCGGTAAATCCGGCGAAATCGTCCAGGATACCCTCAAGACATCCACCCACAGGCGGAAACTGGATATGGCCTCGGACAAGGGCAACTGGTCCGTCCTGGCGAACGCGGGCGTGGAAAGAGTCCTGGTCAATTCCGACTCCCTTACGATTTCGCTCAGCCCGGGAATCAATCTCAGCACCCGATCGTCCAAAACCAAATCCTTGTCCTACGATGTCATCGATCCTGACAACCCGCTTCCCGATGCCGTGAATACGTATGATTATACGTATCATGAAAGGAAAGCGGCCATAGGCACGTCTTTCCATGTATCCAGGGCCGACGGAAAAGGCCTTACGGCCGGATTGTTCGCCGGCCTGAGCCAGGTGTCCGATGCGGAGCGCATTCCCGTCGCGACAGGCTTTTCCAAGTATTTCTTCGTGCCGCAGGCTTATTTTGCCATGCGAAGCAAAAGGAGTTGGATCAGTTATGACCTGCAAACGAACCTCCCTTCCTTGGAGCAGCTCAGAGACAGGATTGACGACCGTAACCCCATGTTCCTCCAGGGCGGCAATCCGGCCCTGCGCGCGTCGTATCAGCATCAGCTCCGCCTTTCCGGCTATCTGCCCCTGGACAGCAAGGTCATGCCCGCCAACCTGCGGGTGGAAGTTACCTCGACCGTGACCACTTCACCTGTCGTATCCAACAGCATGTACTACGGCGGGGCCACCCATCTGGATGGCTGGGGCGGATATGACCTTCTTCCGGGCACGACTTTCACGACCTATGCGAATGGGCCGGCAAGTGTCCTCGCCGGGGTCCAGGCGAGTTATGTCCTGCGGCTCCAGCCGATCAAATCCAACCTGCACGTCAACGCGGGATATACCTTCTCCACCTCGCCCCAGTATGTGTCGGGCACGCTGATGCGCAATTTCGATTCGTCCCCTTCCGCCGGGCTGGAGTGGCACTATCGCACCAAACCGCTGAGTTTCAGGGCGGAATACGGACTGGCCTACCTCCGCGGGAGCAATACCCTCGGGCAGACCATTGTCGATAGGCTGGCGCACTCGTTCTCCTTCAACGCCCACGCATCCTTCCTGAAATATTTCTTCGTCGATGCAAACAGCTTCGGCAGCGTCTATCATTACCTCGCCGGCGGGCTCCAGGACCGGACGGTGTTCGCCCTGAGCGCCTGCGCCGGGGCTAACCTGATGAAGGGAAGGCTTGTGATATCGGTATCTGCCAACGATTTGCTCAACCGCAGCACCACCTATTCCGAGACGACGGCCGCGGACCGGCGGGTACAGTCCTGGACGCCGGCCTACGGGCGGTATTACATGCTGAATGTGGCTTTCCGCCTGAACAAGACCTCGAAACGTTCCGTATTCAAGGGCTTCGCCGAGTGGGATGATTCGTTCAGGAGCATAAGATACATGGAATAAAATTGTAGCAATGATGATAAATTTTGCGAGAAACAGTAGCGTTATGACTGGTTATTTCAAATTATTTTTGGGCACGGCCATCGGACTTTTGCTGGTCCTGCCGGCGCCCCGGGCCGATGCGTCTTCGCGGATTTTCAAGCGGAAAAAGCCGAAGACCGAGAAAAAGGACACCACCAAGACCCTTTCCAAATGGGAGAAACTGTTTGAAAAGCAGGACAAGTATGCCCAGGGCATGCTTTCGGTGCATGTCAAGAAGGGGAAGGTCTATTTCGACATACCGGACAGCCTGCTCGGCCGTACCTTCATCATGGGGACCACCATCCGCTCCATCAGCAACAACGCCTTCGGCGTGGCCGGCGGCAAGAAGGACCTGATGCCCATTACCTTTGAAAAGGCCGACAGCACCATCTATATGAAGAAGGTGGACTTCGCTTTCCGCTCGCAGGATTCGTCCATCGTCCGCGCGCTGGCCAAGTCCCATGCCGGCGCCATCGTGGCCAAGTTCCCCGTCAAGGCCGAGTCGCCCGACAAGCGATACAGCATAGACATCACCGGCTGGATCCTGGATGACAAGAAGGAATTCAGCCCCTTCGGCGGCGTTTCCGCCATGCGTGGGGGCGGGGCCCGGGAAAACTACAAGAAAGACCTGTCCTACGTCGTCGATGCCAAGGCCTTTGAGGACAATGTATCCGTGACGACGAGCCGCAGCTATACCTATTCCATCACGGACGCCTCGGGCAAGACCGTGGTCAAGGACCGTGCCCTCACGGCGGAGATGACCACCTCCATCCTCCTGCTTCCCGAGCAGGTCTATCATCCCCGGATGGCCGACCCGCGTATCGGCTTCTTCTTCCTGCCCCGGCAGCAGTTCGGCGGCTTCAATTCCTCGACGAAGACCGTCTATTTCGCCGAGCGCTGGCGCCTGGAACCTTCCGACACCCTGGCCTACCGCCGGGGAGAGAAGGTCCGCCCTGTCAAGCCCATCACCTTCTACATCGACAACGACTTCCCCGCGTGGTGGAAGCCCTATATCTATGATGCCGTCCTGCAGTGGAACGAAGTGTTTGAGAACATCGGTTTCCAGGATGCGGTCCAGGCTCTGCCTTTCCCGGAGGACGACCCTTCCTTCGACCCGGACAACATCCGCTACAGCTGCATCCGTTATGCCCCCATCGCCATCCAGAACGCCATGGGCCCTTCCTGGGTGGATCCCCGCAGCGGCGAAATCATCAACGCCTCGGTGTATGTCTATCATGACGTCATCAAACTGCTGAGTACCTGGATGTTCGTCCAGACGGCCCAGGCCGATCCGGATGTCCGCCGGGTCGATATCCCGCAGGAGCTGCTGGGCGATGCCCTGATGTATGTCATCAAGCACGAGGTGGGCCATACGCTGGGTCTCATGCACAACATGAGCGCCTCCACCTGCATCCCGCTCGCCTGGCTCCGCGACCCGGAAAAGACCCGGGAATACGGCACCACCACGTCGATCATGGACTATGCCCGTTTCAACTATGTCGCCCAGCCGGGCGACAAGGAAAGGGGCGTCAAGCTGACCCCGCCCCGCTTCGGCAAGTATGATTATTGGGCCATCCGCTGGGGCTATACCCCCATTTTCGACGCACCCTCTTTCGAGGAGGAGGTCAAGATGACCACGGACTGGATTACGGATTCGCTGAAGGTGGCGCCGTTCTACCGGTACGGCAAGCAGCAGATGAGCGCCGCCGGCGCCGACCCCAGCTGCCAGACCGAGGACCTGAGCGACGACGTGTTCGGCGCCACGGCCTACGGCATATCCAACCTGAAGTATATCACCGCCCATTTCATGGAATGGATCAGCGATGCCGACGACCCCGACTACGAATACCGGATGGCCCTGTATTCCGGCATCGCCAGCCAGTACATGCGCTATTTCGGCCATGTGGCGACCACGGTGGGCGGTCTGTATAAGTGGGAAGTCGTCCCCGGGGACGGACAGCAGCGTTACGCCAATGTCCCGCGCGAGAAGCAGCTCAAGGCCCTGGATATGCTGCTGGAGATGTACAAAGACGTGGACTGGCTCGCCGAACCGTCCGCGACAGGCACCCTGCCCCTGCTGGGTGACCTGCGCTACTCGCTCAAGACCCGCATGGCGCAGCAGCTGTTCTTCCTGCCCTTCGTGGCGGGCTTCGTGGACGGCGTCATGACGGAGGAACTTTCCCCGGAAGAGCTCTACGACAAGATCTTCGACTTTGTCTGGGCGCCCAAGGGAAAACTCACCGCCGATGAGCGGGCGCTCCAGAAGCAATATGTGCTGTCCATGCTCCAGACGGGCTCTTTCCGGCTCCCGGAAGGCGTGACGTCCCTCGCTGAGCCGGCGTTCCAGCCGGAATCCTGCTCCGGCATGTGCCTGGGTGAGGTCAGCGGCTTCGAATGGGAGCCCCGCAATACCCTGCAATCTTTCGGCGTCGTCACGCCGGGTCTGATTTATGCGCAGGTCGAGAAGGCGCACAAGCTCCTCAAGCAGCGTCTCGCCGGTGCCGACCCCACGACGAAGGCCCATTATTCCCTGCTGATCCAGTACATTGAATACGCAACCGCCCTGAAATGAGAAAGACAGTATATATCCTCCTGACTGCGCTGGCTCTCGCGGCGGCAGTCACGCCTGCTTCCGGGGCCCGGAAACCCCGGAAAAAAGCAGGGACAGAGGTCAGCAAGGCCCCTGCCAAGACCCCGTATCAGAAATTCTCCGGCAAAAAGGGGCTCAAGTCGGCCGGCGAAGGCTTCAAGGTCTATCGTGACGGCCAGAAGGTTTGGCTGGAGATTCCGGATTCCCTGATGGGAAAGAAGGTGGTCCTCAGCACCGTAACGAGCAAGACCAGCTCCGAGTGGGTGCCTGTGGGCCGGAGCGTCTCGCCCCAGAAGGTCTTCGTGCTGTCCCGCACCGATTCCCTCCTGGTGCTCCGCGAGCCGCGCGGACCGGTCTCCGTCCGGGATACCTCCCTGCACAGCGCGCTGCGCAAAGCCGGCCTGCTGCCCGTGCGCTACGCCTTCCCGCTGAAATACCGCAATGCGGACAGCAGCGCCGTGGTCGTGGATGCCACGCGCCTGTTCTCTCCCTCCAACAAAGATGCGTTCAGCATGAAGGGGGTCAACGTAGATGACACCTTCACCGCGTATGACGACGGTACGCCCGTCCCCGATTTCTCCGAGGTCATCGCGCCGGTGGCGTATCCGGGCAGCGTCGGCGTCCGGCAGGCCGTGTCCTTCCATGTCACCCCGTACATCCCGGCCGGCGGAGGCCGGGCCTATGTCTTTGAAGGCGAAAAGGAACGCATTGACGGTGAGTTTATTACCACGCTGACCGTACTTCCCGCAAGCGACCTGGCCATCCGTCCGGTGGACCGCCGGATCGGGGTGCGGAGCGTGCCGTATCAGGAATTTTCCGCCGCCCGGGGCATCCGTTCGGGCCGTACGGCGCGCCGCTGGAACATCACCCCGGACGAGCGGCTCACCGTCTATGTGGACACCCTTTTCCCCGAGGCTTGGTACCAGGCCATCCGGAAGGGGATCGAGGCCTGGAATCCCGCCTTCGAGCAGCTGGGCATCAAGCGGGCCGTCGATGTGCGCCGCTATCCTTCCTACGGGGGCTTCCGGGCGGAGGACCCGCTGGTCAGCAAGGTGATGGCGGACGACGACCCGCGCCGGGAGACCATCCGCACCGCCTTGTTCGGCGACAATTCCACCGGAGAGCTGCTCTCCTTCACCATGACGGTCCCGGCCGGATTCATCGACGCCTCCCGTTATGAGGCCTTCTACAACATCGCCGATGTCGATGCCCGGTTCCGGACCTACGACCTTCCGGAGTCCGCCCTCTGCGACATGCTCCGCGCCCGCGTCATGCAGGCCTTCGGCGGCGTGCTGGGCCTCGAACCCAACTATGCCGGTTCCCTGGCCTATAGCCCCGCCCAGCTCCGCAGCCCTTCCTTCACGAAGCTGCACGGCATCACGGGCTCCGTCACCGACGACGTGCTGTTCAATATCTTCGCCCGCGAAGGGGATAGGGAAAAGGGCCTCGTGACCATCGTGGACCGCATCGGGCCCTATGACAAACTGGCCGTGAAATGGCTCTACAGCGCCCTTCCCGAAGGGGCCGACGTGCAGGCGGAACTTCGCAGCATGCTCGATGCCCACGCCGGGAAAGAGTACCTGTACGTGCCCTTCGGTGGCGGCCGGAACATCCTGGACCCCCGGGCTGTCCCGGGCGACCTGGGCAGTGATCCGGAGGCCTGTTTCGACGAAAGGATGCGCCATCTGAAAGCCGTGATGGAGCAGGCCTATTCCTGGATCGGGGAGGAAGATATCGAGATGACCGAATTCCGCGTCGTCTTCCCCGAGCGGGTGGCGCTGCAGATGTTCTCGGCGGCCCGGACGCTGCTCTACCACGTGGGGGGCGTCTATAATGACGACGCCGGCATGACGGCCGTCCCGAAGGATTTCCAGAAGCACATCCTCCGCAAGGTGAACGATACCTTCACCGACTTCTCCCTGGCTCCCGGCGCGACCGACCTCTTCCATTTTTCCGGCGCGGTGCGCTCCTTCGACGGCCTGTTCTCCACCAATTATACCAATCAGTCCGGCTTCTACACCCGGATTCCGATGGTGGCCTTCGCCGCGGACAAAGCCCGGAGCGGGTATCCGGCCTCCGAGTACCTGGAAGACCTGGTCCAGATGCTGACGGAGGATATCCGGCAGGGCCGCGTGAGCCGCAAAGATGAATTCCCCGTCACCCTGCTGATGGCCTGGGGCCTGATGGGAAATTCCGCCATGCTCCAGTCGGGCTACAACGAGGCCTTCCACCGCTCCTTCGCCCTGACGGAGGACCTGGGGAGGGATGAGGGCCTGGCCCCGGTGTTGACGGGCATCCCGGCGGAAAGCCTCCGCGACCTGGACACGGACTGCTACAAGGCGATGGAGTCCTTGCACAAGATTCTCAAGGCCGCCGCATCGCGCGAGCGCGACGACGTGAAAAAGGGGATTCTGGACTATCTGTTGAATATGTCTGAATCTGCTTTAAGATTGAAATAATTGTTGTGATTATTCCAATTTTATTATTATATTTGTTTGGTGATTAGGCAGTTGCATTCTTATCTATTGTAAGTTTGCCGGCCGATGATATGGAAATTTTGTGGCTTAAATCGATATAGATTTTGCATTGATGAAACGAAAGGGTGTATTTTTGTTAAGATGGTTAATGTTGTTCCTGCTCACGGGCCTGGGCTCGCCGGGGCTGTTTGCCCAGCAAAAAGCGACCAAGACAGTCCAGGGCTCCGTGTTCGACAGGACCGGTGAGCCGCTCGTCGGGGCAGCGATTTATACGGCCGACAAGAAATTCGGCACGGCGGCCGATCCGGAAGGTCATTTTACCGTCGCCGGTGTCCCCTCCGACGCCGTCCTCATCGTCGAATTCATGGGATTTGTCTCCCAGCGCATCAACGTGGCCGACTACAAGGAAGGCCGCGCCCTGCGGATTTTCCTGGAAGAAGACAAGTCCAACACCCTCGACGAAGTCGTCGTCACCGGTATCTTTACCCGGAAGAAAGACTCCTTTACCGGCGCGGTGCAGTCCATGTCCTCGGAGGACATCAAGCGCGTGTCGAACAGCAATGTCGTCCAGGCCCTCAAGTACCTGGACCCTTCGCTGCTGGTGCTGGAGAACCTCACGGACGGTTCCAATCCGAATGCGCTGGCCTCGATGCAGCTGCGCGGCGCCTCCACCCTCGCCTCCGAAATGACGACCGGGCTGAAGAGCGATTTCATCAATCCGGCCAACACCCCGCTGTTCATCCTGGACGGCTTTGAGACCACGCTGGAGAAGATTACCGACATGGACATGAACCGGGTCCAGAGCATCACCATCCTGAAGGATGCTTCCGCCAAGGCCATCTATGGCTCGAAGGGTGCGAACGGCGTCATCGTCATCGAAACCAAGGCCCTCAATTCCAATAAAACGCTGATTACCTATACCGGCAATCTGACGATCGAAGCGCCGGACCTCACCAGTTACAACCTGTGCAACGCCCTGGAGAAACTGGCGGTGGAGTTCCGGGAAGGGTTTTACAGCCCGGGTGTCGATAGGACCGTGGGCGACATGAATACCCCATCCTATGCCTTGGAGACGGCCGGCAACCTCTATTCTGAGCGCCTCAAAAAAGCGCTGGAAGGCGAATCGACCTACTGGCTCTCCAAGCCGGTCCGCCTGGGCATCGGCCACAAGCATTCGCTCTCCGTGGAAATGGGCACCAAAGAAATCAAGGCCCTCGCCACGATTTCCTACAATGATGTCCAGGGTGTCATGAAGGGCTCATACCGCGATGTCCTTTCCGGCGACGTCAACCTGTCCTACCGGCACAGCAAATGGATTTTCCGCAACATCATGAGCGTCTCCGCCATGAAGAGCGAGGATTCCCCCTGGGGCTCCTTCGACCGCTATGCGGCCATGAACCCTTATTTCTCGCCCTATGATGCGGAAGGGAATGTCGTGAAAATGGTGTCCCCCAAGACCTATGGCTCGGGAATCGCCGCCTTCTCCCCGTACGATGACGATGATATCGTGAATCCGATGTACAATGCGCAAATCGGGACATTCTACAAGCAGCAGTACCTGAACTTCACGGAAAACTTCTATACCGAACTCTATCTGACGAAGGAATTGAAGATTGTCGGAAGGGTGGGCGTCGATACGCAGCGGACCGCTTCCGACGATTTCAAACCGGCGGACCATACCGATTTCTACACGACCTCCAATACCACGGAAGACGACAGGCTCTCGCGGGGCTCCTACGATGTGTCCAACGGCAGCCGCCTGACCTTCTCCGCCGATATCTCGGCCGATTTCAACAAGACCTTCCAGGAAAAGCACAGCGTCTTTTCCGCCGTCCAGTGGAACCTCTCCTCGACCGAATACAGCGAGGTCCAGCATTATACGAGCGGGTTCTCGAACAGCAACATGAAGAATATCTCCTTCGCCAGGCAATATACCGCCGACACCACCCCTACCGGATATGAAGGCCGGAACAGGAACCTGGGCGGCCTGCTCACCGGCGGATATACCTATGACAACCGGTACATGGTCGATGCCACGCTGAAGGCCAGCGCCTCGTCCGTGTTCGGAACGAAGCGCCACTGGGGCTTGTTCTGGAGCGCCGGCCTGGCCTGGAACCTGCACAACGAGGCCTTCCTGAAGAACGCCTCCTGGATCCGGCAGTTCAAGCTCAGGGCCTCCCTGGGCTCATCCGGCAACCAGAACTTCATGTCCAATGTGTCCCTGCCGGTGTATTCCTATTACAGTTCGAATTATTACAACGGCTTCTCCGGCGCCCGGCTCGACAACATGGAAAACGTCAACCTCGGCTGGGAGGAAAAGATGGACTATAATATCGGTGTGGATTTTCGGACGCGCCGGCTCAATGCCGTCCTGGATTTCTATATCGCGGATACGCGTAACCTGGTGTTCCCGCGTTCCATCGTCCCTTCCTCCGGTTTCACCGTCGTCAATGAGAACATGGGCAAGGTCCGCAACCGGGGCGTCGAGGCCTCGCTGAGCTACACCCTGTACCAGAAAGGCGCCTCTTTCTTCAGCATCTTCGGGAAAATCGCCGTGAATGACAACCGGGTCATCGAGATTTCCGAAGCCCTGGCCAATTACAACGCCATGCAGCAGGCGGTGGCCGAGTCCACCCATTCGGAAGCCCCGGTCGTGCAGTACTACAACGGGGTGCCGCTGCACTCCATCTGGGCCGTCCGCTCCCTGGGAATCAATTCCCTGGACGGGAAAGAAATCTTCCTGAACAGGAACGGGGACATGACCAGTGAATGGTCGGCGAAGGACCTTGTGAACTGCGGCTCGTCCGACCCGCTGCTGAACGGCAACTTCGGCTTCAGCGGCGAAATCCACGGGATCGGCATGAACTTCGTCGCCACCTTCTACGGCGGCGGGTATATCTATAACAGCACCCTGCTCCAGAAGGTGGAAGGTACGAACCTGAGCGACAATGTCGATAGGCGGGTCTTCGAGGGCCGTTGGGCCAAACCCGGCGACGTCGCTCCCTACAAGCGGAACATTACCGCCGGCTCCTATACCCAGGCCACAACCCGTTTCGTCCAGAAGAACAATGTGCTCAATCTGTCTTCCCTGTCGGTGTATTACGAATTCCCTTACGCCTGGGTAAGCCGCCTGAAGATGAGCCGGATGCGGCTGACGTTCTATGCCAACGACCTGTATAAATTCTCCAGCATCGAGGTGGAAAGAGGTACTTCCTACCCCTATGCCAGGAACTTCTCCCTTTCCCTGACGGCTACTTTCTGACATTATGCGAGCGATGAATATCATACGGAAAACCATACTCCTGACCGGGACCGCCGCGGCCCTGCTCGCCTGTGCGACATCGTGCAGCGAGTGGCTCACGGCCGTGTCCACCTCCCAGATTTCCGACCAGAAACTCTTTCAGACCCGCCTCGGCTATGAAGAGGCCCTGTCCGGCGTGTACATCGCCATGGCCCAGCCGGAGTGCTACGGCTCCGATTATACCTGGTGGGTGAACGATGCCGTCGTGTATCCTTATACGGCGATGCCGAATGCGTCCTACCGCGCCTTCCAAAGCCGTCTTTATACCTCGAACGAGGCTGTCCCCGTGCTCGAAAGCATGTGGCGTTCAGGCTATTTCGTCATCGCGAATGCGAACAAGATCCTGCGCGCCCTGGAAGAAAACGGAAAAGACGTCCTGGGCGAAGTGGAATACAGCCTGATCAAAGGCGAACTGCTCGCCATCCGCGCGTATGTCCATTTCGACCTGTCCCGCATGTATGACAAGTACAGGGCGGACCTGGCCACTTCCGAAATCCTGGCGGTCCCTTACCAGAAGGATTATGACAAGGAGCCCTGCCCCCAGCTGTCTTATGCCGAGACCTTCAAACTGATCCAGCAGGATATCAACGATGCGCTCGACCTCCTGTCCGCTGTGGACCCGATCGTGGTCGGGTACTCCGATGCGTTCAATACGGGCCCCAACGTCGGCGGCTATTGGGAAGGCCGGCGCAAGCATTTGAATTATTATGCCGTCAAGGCCTTGCAGGCCCGGGTCTATCAATGGCTTTCGGACTATAAGAATGCGGCCAAGTCGGCACAAGAAGTCATCGATGCCGTTTTCGACAAGGGCGTCGTCCACTGGATCGACCCGGACGAGCAGCTGAAAATCTATGACAACGACCAAAGGGACTGGACTTTCTCCTGCGAGCATCTGTTTTCCCTGGAAGTGACGGATCTGTATGCTGCGGTGCAGCCCTATTTCTTCCCCGGTGGTGGTACACAGGGCTCGGGCTATAGCATCCCGGCCGAGGTGATAGAGAACAGCTTTTTCCTCAGGAGCCCGTTCTCGGAATACCAGGGCGGCATAGAGGATATCCGGGGTACGGCCATGTGCCTCTCCTACAACGGAACGGGTTACAATGTGAACAAGCTGTACGGCTCCTCCACGCAGGCCCTCCCATATCGCAATATCATGCCGATGCTGAGGATATCCGAGATGTACTACATCCTGGCCGAAAACGAATTGTTCAACGGTACCCTTTCGCAGGCGGCCGCCTACCTGGATGTCGTCCGGCACGCCCGGGGCATTACGGATGACTATGCTACGTCCCTGCCTTATGTGCTGGCCGATGAGGAGTATGCCTCCCAGGAACTCATCATGGAGTATTTCCGGGAATTCATTGGCGAAGGACAGTGTCTGTTCATCATGAAAAGAGTGGCCAGCGATGCGTATCTCAGCAAGAAAATGTTTATTAATTTCCCCATGACGATTCCCCTTTCCCAGGATGCCTATCAATTCCCGTATCCTACCCAGGAGACGGCTTTCGGCAGAGTTCAAGACATTTAGGTTATGGATATGCGCAAAAATATACAAATACTGGTCCTTCCCCTTGTACTGCTCCTGGCCGGAGCCTGCCAGAAGGACAATATCCGCACATTCGCCATGGAGGACAGCGCCGTCAACTTCAAGGCCCGCTCCTCGTCCTTCTCCATGAAGGGGATTACCGAGCCGACCGCCGAGTTCAGCATTCCGGTGGAGGTCGTGGGGATCCCTGCCGATTATGACAGGGAAATCACCCTGGAGGTGAAGGATTCCACGGCCGTGCTGGGCCGTGATTTTACCATCGTGTCCGCCGTGATTCCGGCCGGGGCGCTGCGTGGGAATATCGTCATCCGCGTCAATCAGCTCACCGAAGAGGTCCCCGACCGGGCCTGTACGATGCTGATCAAGCCCAACGCGTTTTTCCGGGCCGGCATGCCCAATTACCAGAAGTGCATCGTGGCCTGGACGGAACTGTATTCCCGCCCCGCCGTCTATACCTGGCGCTATTGGTTCCTGTATCTCTGCCCGGCGTACAGCCAGAATCTGCATAAGCTGCTGGTGGAGGAATTCGGTCTGGATGTGGAGAAATATACGCTCAGTACGGGTTATCTCAAGGAGGACCCCACCCTGATTTTCAAATCCCCGACATGGTGGTGGTCTGCCAACCGCCAGCTGCGCGAAGTGGTGGCGGAGCATGATGCGGCCAACCCGGACGCGCCGTACCGCCACAGCAGTGATTACGAGACGTACAAAACCTGGAATGTGCCTGTGGGGGAGGGGACGCGCCCGGAAGGGACGCCGCCGACCATCTTGGAGACGTTAGCAATTCTTTGATTCCATGAAAATGAAGTATTTATATCATAGTTTGGCCTTCTGTGCGCTGCTGGTGGCGGCGCTTTCCACGGGAGGATGCTACAAAGACCAGAGCACGCAGGCGACGTTCGAGATCCCCGAGCTGCGCGTCAGCGGCCTGGATACGGCCATGCATATCCTGTTCGGTCAGGAAATCACCCTTTCCGTCACCGCCCTCCAGGACAACCGGACGGAATCGGACTTTACCTATCTGTGGGAAATGGATTTCCACGCAGGCGACTCTGACGAGCGGATTGTCCTGAGCGAAGAGAAGACCATGTCGCTGAAGGTCAACAGCTCGCCGTCGTCTATGCCGTATGCCGTTACCTGTACCGTGACGGATACCCAGACCGGCCTGTTTGTCGTCAAGATGTGCCGGCTCTATGTCCAGTCCGCACTGGGTGAAGGGCTCCTCGTCGCCTATGAGCGGGACGGGACGTATGACATCGACCTGGTGGCCAGCGAATCCATTACCTATGGCTTTAAGGACCCTGCCGTCCGATATACCCGGGGGGTGTATTCCCTGGTCAATGACGAAACGGTGCCCGACAAGATCCTGTCGATGAACGCGAAATATGCCACGAATGGCCAAGTCTATAACGACCCGCACATCCTGATCGGCACGGAGAAGCACCTGTTCCGGGTGGACCCCCAGACCTTCAAGAAGGGGGATGCCGATGAGATGCTCTTCAGCAATGTCCGGGAGTCTTCCTTCCGGACCACCGGCATGTGGAACTGCTCCGGATATGCTTCGCTGGCCATCGTGAACGGCAATCTGTATGGCAATACCACCCATATCGACAACTCCTACAGCAAGGTCCCCATCGGTGTCAGCCCGTCGGATTTCATCCGCCCGGACAACCTGGCCTTCGGTCGGATGGACCAGGGCTGGGTCATGGCCTTCAATGAAACGGTCGGAAAATTCTACGCCTGCCATGGCGCGTTCATCAGCAACTCCACCATGACCGAAGTGCAGACGGGATTCGGCATCGACCTGTCCGGCTCGCAGTGCCTCGGCAGCGGCCCGGCCCGGTCCAACGGCGGCGCCTTCATCATCAAAACCGCCGACGGCAACTATTACATCGCCTATCTGTACATCAACGATTCGGTGTACTATCTGCGTCAGGTGACGCTGCCCGAGGCCGATGACATCGTGTCCGTGGCCTTCTGCGACAACGTTGACATCATGTATTATACCACCTCCAGCAGCGTGTATGCCGTGGTCTTCGGCGCTTCCGAGGCTATCAGTCGGAAACTCAGCTGGGCGCCGGATTCGGACCAGGAGAGAATCACCATGGTCAAGCATTATGTCCAGGCCTGGTGGGGGAGCATGCAGTACGGCACCTTCAACGTCTATCCCTATACCCTGCCCACGAACCGGACGCAGATCCTGATCGTGACCCATAACGATACGACGGGAGAAGGGAAGATCTATGTGCGGCCGTTCAACCTCGCGACCGGCATGCTCACCTACAAGAACGGGGGAACGTTCGACGGATTCGGCGAGATTACGGCCATTGCGCCGACCTTTGTATAAAACGGAATCTTATTTATTAACCTATAGTTTATGTGTATGAAACGAATCAGTTATCTTTTGGCCATGGCCGCAGCGGTGCTGGCCGTCGCCTGCCAGAAAGAGGTTCAGCAGGATGCCCTGAACGTGGATTCATCCACCATCGTCGTCTCCAACGAGGGCGCTACCCAGAACCTGGTGTTCTCTTCCAACGCGGATTGGACCGTGGAAGCAGATCAGGACTTCATTACCTTTGACCGCACCTCCGGCTCCGCGGGCAACAACCTGACCGTCGTCATGACGGTGGCCCCCAACACCGGATTTGCCGCCCGTACGGCCAAAGTCACCATCAAGGCCGGCTCCAAGAGCACGGTCTTCAATATCGAGCAGAAAGAGGTATCGACCTTCTCCTCCGCCCTCGTCTATAACATTGACTCCAAGGCCCAGGATATCGAAATCAAGGTTGAGGGCAATGTCACCTATACCGTGACCGTGGCCGAGGATACCCCGTGGATTACGGTCACCCAGACCAAGGCTGAGCCCGTCGCGGGCACCATCAAGCTCCACGTTACGGCCAACAGCCAGCTCGGCCCCCGTACCGGCCACTTCACCCTTTCCACGGACGCCTCTTCCCAGACCTACGAAGTGGTACAGGGTGCGGACTGGACCCCGGCCACCGAGGCTGCCGCCATCTATGTCGGCCTGCGCGACTATTTCTACGCCGACGCCTACCAGACCTCTCCCCAGACGGTCCTGGAGATGGTCACCGAAGGCGGTGACCAGATTGTCATCGTCCTCAATCTCGGCGAGGAGCCGGGTGACGTTACCGTCGTGCCTACGGGTACCTTCGTCCCTGACCAGGAGGCCGGCCGCGCCGCCGGTACCTTCGCGCTGAAGGGCGGCATCGGCCGCTTCTATTCCTATCTCGTGGAAGGCGGCCGTACCATCGACGTCGTGGACGGCGAAGTGACCGTTGCGGAAGAAAACGGCAACGTCGTCATCACCGCCGCCCTCGTGGATATCACCCAGGCCACCCACTCCTACAGTTATGAAGGCCCCATCGCGGTGGAAGACCAGTCCTTCTCCATCCTGGTGATGGAAGACGGCTACTATACTCCGACCTTCGATTCGACGACCGATACCTACTACACGACCAAGGCGAACAGGTGGCAGCTGACCATCTGGCCGACGGCTGCACCCAGCGCCGACGTGCCCGCGCTCAGCTACATCAATTTCACCCTCTACACCGAGGCCGGAGAGGTGGACGGTACCGAGTTCCCGGTCGGCACGTTCAAGTATGTCGCCTCCATCCCTGAATCCGAGACCGTTGCCTATTACAACGGTAAGAAGGAGGCACAGCCCGGAACCTTCACCGACTTCTCCGCCAATGATATCCCTCAGGTGCCTTCCCGCATCAAGGAGGGCACGGAGGCTACCCTTGTCATCGCCAAGAACGAGGACGGCACCTATAAGATTTCCTTCACCGCAACCCTGGAAGAATGGGAGTACGTCCTGGATGAGGACGGAAACTATACCTATGACGAAAACTGGAATACCATCACGAAGGTGCTCCGGACCTATGATTATGCCATCGAGGATGATTCCGTGGTGATCCCGGCTGCCAAGAAGGGAATGCAACCTTACCCGGATGTCGATGTGGAAATCACCACCGCCACCATCCCGATGTACAGCGGCCTGTATTTCGGCGAGGCCCTGGGCGAAGGCTACAATGCATTCATCCTCCAGTTCAACTATCTGAACAATACGTACACCTGCAACATGGTCGTTACGGTTCCTGTGGAGGAGTGGGTCTTCGAAGACAATATCCGGACCAATTATTGCGGTACGCCGCTCCCGGACGGTACATATACCTTCAGCAATTCCATCGGCAACAAGGCTATCGTCCCCGCTAAGTTCGGCGGGCAGCTGTATTCCGTCTTCAACAATGGCTGGACCGGTACACCGGGCAGCATTGCGAGCGGCTCCATCACGATTGAAGGCACCCAGGTCACCTTCGACCTGTATGTGCAGACCGGTAATAGCGATAATCTGATCCATGTCACCGGTTCTCCCGCCCTGTCATTGCAGGCTGTCAGGAACTATGCCAGCAGGGCGTCACTGCTTACCCTGTAATTTGACAAAATTCGACAGTATGGGGCCGGCTCACCATGAGCCGGCCCTTTTTCATCCATTTCTTTGCTGAGGTATTCTTAAAAATTGCTATATTTGCAGGTTGTAAAATTGGATTTATGATAAACATTACTTTTCCTGACGGCAGCGTACGCCCCTTTGAGGCCGGCGTAAGCAGTTATGATATAGCGATGAGCATCTCTCCGAGGCTGGCAGCCGAGGTGCTGGCGGCCCGGGTGAACGGCCAGGTCGTGGACCTGACCCGTCCCATCGCGGAAGATGCGAAGGTGGAATTGCTCAAGTGGGAGGACGACGATGCCAAGCATGTGTTCTGGCATTCTTCCTCGCACCTGATGGCCGAGGCCCTCGAAGCCCTGTACCCGGGTGTCAAGTTCGGCATCGGTCCGGCTGTGGAAAACGGCTTCTATTACGACGTCGATTTCGCCGGAGCGGTCTTCACCGAGGCCGACCTGGCCAAGGTCGAGAAGAAAATGCTCGAACTCGCCCGCGGCAAGGAGGACTTCCAGCGGATCGAAGTCTCCAAGGCCGATGCGATGAAGCATTTCCAGGACAAGGGCGACCCGTACAAGTGCGAGCTGATCAGCGAGTTGGAGGATGGTACCATCACCTATTATACCAACGGGCATTTCACGGACCTGTGCCGGGGACCGCACCTGAAGAATACCGAGGTCATCAAGGCCGTGAAGCTGACCGCCATCGCCGGCGCTTACTGGCGCGGTGACGAGAAGCGTCAGCAGCTGACCCGTATCTATGGCATCACCTTCCCGAAGAAGACCATGCTGGACGAGTACCTCGTGATGCTCGAAGAGGCCAAGAAGCGTGACCACCGCAAGCTCGGCAAGGAAATGGGCCTGTTTACCTTCTCCAGCCGCGTCGGCATGGGCCTGCCCCTGTGGCTGCCCCGTGGCGCCGTCCTCCGTTACCAGCTGGAGTCCTTCCTCCGCGTCAAGCTCAAGGAACAGGGCTACCTCCAGGTCGTTACCCCGCATATCGGCAGCAAGCAGCTCTATGTGACCTCCGGCCACTGGGCCAAGTACGGCAAGGATTCCTTCCAGCCTATCCAGACCCCGCAGGAAGGGGAGGAGTACCTGCTCAAGCCGATGAACTGCCCGCACCACTGCGAGATCTTCGCCTCGACGCCCCACTCCTACCGCGACCTGCCCATCCGCCTGGCGGAATTCGGTACGGTCTATCGCTATGAGCAGAGCGGCGAGCTGCACGGACTCACCCGCGTGCGCAGCTTCACCCAGGACGACGCCCACATGTATGTCCGTCCGGACCAGCTCAAGGACGAGTTCAAGAAGGTCATCGACCTGATCCAGTATGTGTTCAAGGTGTTCAAGTTCGACCGCGTGAAGGCGCAGATTTCCCTGCGCGACAAGGTCAACCGCGAGAAATACATCGGCTCCGAGGAGAACTGGGAGCGCGCCGAACAGGCCATCATCGAATCCTGCCGGGAGAAGGGTCTGCCCGCCGTCGTGGAATATGGCGAGGCCGCTTTCTACGGTCCGAAACTGGACTTCATGGTGAAGGACGCCCTCGGCCGCGAATGGCAGCTCGGTACGATCCAGGTCGATTACAACCTCCCGGAACGCTTCCAGCTTGAATATACCGATGCTGACGGATCGAAGAAACGGCCGATCATGATTCACCGCGCCCCATTCGGTTCCATCGAGCGTTTCACCGCCGTGCTGCTCGAGCATACGGCCGGTCATCTGCCCCTTTGGTTGGCTCCGGACCAGGTCAAAGTCCTGCCAGTCAGCGAAAAATATGCAGATTATGCAAAAAAAGTTGGTGATTTGCTGAATTATTCCGAAATTCGCGCTTCCATAGACGACCGTAACGAAACGCTCGGCAAACGGATCCGTGAGATTTCGCTCCTTCGTGTTCCGATCCTCATCATCGTCGGTGAGAAGGAACAGGGCGAGGGAACGGTCTCCATCCGCTACTGGGGTGAGGACAAGGGCTCTATGAAGACCGAAGAATTCGTGGCTTGGTTCCGCAACGCCGTACAGGAGGAACTGAGCCGGGATTAACGGCTATCATATTTATAAACAATTAATTACAGGAGGAACGTTTTATCGCAGCGCCTTTTAGACCGAACCGACCCAGCGGGCCCCGCCCCGGAGGTTCCAGGCAGAACAACAGAGCTCAGGGCCCTGAAAAGGGCGAAAATGAGCTGAACATCAATGGGGAGATCCGTTCGCCCCAGGTGCGGTTGGTGGGTGACAACATTCCCAACCCCGGCGTTTACACCCTTACCGAAGCCAGGAAACTGGCCGAGGCTTTAGAACTTGACCTTGTTGAAATCAGTGCGAAGGCGGATCCCCCGGTATGTAAAATCCTTGACTATCAGAAATATCTGTACCAGCAGAAGAAGAAAGCCAAGGAAATGAAGCAGAACTCGACCAAGATCGTGATCAAGGAAATCCGCTTCGGCCCCAACACGGATGAGCATGACTTCCAGTTCAAGCTCAAGCACGCCCAGGAATTCCTGGAGGAGGGTTCGAAGGTGAAGGCATCCGTCTTCTTCCGCGGCCGTTCCATCATGTTCTCCGACCAGGGAGAGAAGCTGCTGCTGCGTTTCGCAGTGGAATTGGAAGAATTCGGCCGGGCGGAAGCCATGCCGAAGCTTGAGGGCAAGCGCATGATAATGATGATTGCCCCCGTAAAGAAGAAATAATCCGGTGACGGATTGATATAGTATTAACAATTAACAATTTAAAGAGATGGCAAAGCTTAAGACCAACTCCGGTGCCAAAAAGCGTTTCACGCTTACCGGAACGGGCAAAATCAAGAGAAAACACGCTTATCACAGCCACATTCTCACCAAGAAGACGAAGAAGCAGAAAAGGAATCTGGATCACTTCGCTATCCTCGACAAGGCGGATGTGAAGAGAGTCAAAGAGCTTCTCGTTCTCTAATCTTTTATTTATGTTTAACAGGAAAGCAGTCGAAAAGCATCAGCAATGATCACTGCCTCCGGAAATTATCACAATTATGCCAAGATCAGTCAATTCAGTAGCCTCCAGGGCTCGCCGCAAAAAGATTCTCAAGAGAACCCGCGGTAACTTCCTCTCCAGAAAGAACGTCTGGACCGTAGCAAAGAACACCTACGAGAAAGGTCTCACCTATGCGTATCGCGACCGCAAAGCCAAGAAACGCGAATTCCGCGCCCTGTGGATCCAGCGTATCAACGCCGCCGCCCGCCAGTACGGGATGTCCTATTCTCAGTTTATGGGCAAGCTTGCCAAGCAGAATGTCGGCCTGAACCGTAAGGTGCTCGCAGACCTTGCCATGAATAACCCCCAGGCATTCGAGGCCATCATCAACTCCGTAAAGTAGTCTGGTGATGAGCTGGAAGGAAATACGCGCGAACAAATGGGTGCGGCTGGGCTTCTGGTCCGTCCTGTATATCGCGTGGGTCGTCTGGCTCGGAAATTATTGGTGGCTCTTCGGCCTTGTGCCCCTTTTCGACTACCATATCACCAAGAAGGTGAACTGGTTGTTCTGGAAAAAGGAATACAAGGAAGGGGAAAAACGGAATGCGCTGCTCGACTGGGTCGATGCCCTGATTTTCGCGGTCGTATTCGTGACGTTCATCAATATCTTTTTCTTCCAGGCCTTCAAGATTCCTTCCCCCTCGATGGAAAGCTCGCTCCTGACGGGAGACCATCTCTTCGTGAGCAAGCTGACCTATGGCCCCAAGATTCCGCAGACCCCTCTCACCGTCCCGTTTACCCACAACGTGATTTTCGGCAAGGAGTCCTACTCCACGCTGATCCAGAACAAATACCGCAGGCTGAAAGGCTTCCGGCATGTCGAGAGAGGTGATTATGTGGTGTTCAACTTCCCCCATGGAGACACCGTCCTGACCAAGGCCCCGGCCGATGACTATTACGCCATCTGCAGGACGGCCGGCAAGGAATACGCCGTTTCGGCGTATGGACCCATCAAGGTCCGCCCGGCCGACAAGAAGGACCACTACGTGAAGCGCTGCGTCGCCGTCGCCGGCGATACGCTGAGCATCCGGGACGGACAGGTCTATATCAATGGAGAAGCCCAGACCGTATGGCCGGGGATTCAGAACACCTACAGCGTGCGGACCAACGGGACCCCCATCAATTCCAAGACCCTGGAGAAGCTGGGGCTCGTCCCCTCCGAACTCTGGTATGACAAGTCCCTTCCCGGCTATCCGATGATGCCGCTCACCGCAGCGATGCGCGGGCAGATCGAAGGATGCGCCAATGTGGAGGAGGTGAAGCAGAACAATGACGTGTGGCCGCCGGATTATCCCGACTCCTACCGCCTCATTTTCCCCTTCACGGAGTCTTTCCGCTGGACCCGAGACAATTTCGGTCCGCTCTGGATCCCCGCCAAGGGTGCCACCATCCCGCTGGACCTGTCCAACCTGCCGCTGTACCAGCGGCTCATCCGGGACTATGAACATCACAGCCTGACGGTTACGGACGGCAAGATATTCATCGACGGAGAAGAAACCGCCAGCTACACCTTCGGTCAGGACTATTATTTTATGATGGGCGACAACCGCCACAATTCCCTGGACTCCCGCTATTGGGGGTTCGTCCCGGAAGACCACATCGTGGGGAAACCTTCCGTCATCTGGCTCTCTACCGATTCCCGCAAGGGTTTCCCGGCCAATATCAGATGGCGCAGATTCTTCAAATTTGTGTAGTTTTCTTGGATTTGTGGAAAGAAAATGCGATATTTGCAGCCCGCGTAAAATTTGTGTTCAGAATAATAATAAAAAAGTAACAATATGGCAAAGGTTTGTCAAATCACAGGCAGAAAGAGAATGATCGGCAACAACGTCGCTCACTCCAAGCTGCGCACCAAGCGCACATTCGGCATCAACCTCAAGACCAAGCGTTTCTGGTCTGAGGAAGAGCAGAGATTCATCACCCTCAAAGTGTCCGCCAAGGGTATGCGGACCATCCGTAAGAACGGTCTCGAGACGACCGTGAAGGATGCACAGCAGAAAGGATACGTAAACCTTGTTTAATCTAGATCACTATGGCAAAGAAAGCGAAAGGAAACAGGGTGCAGGTCATCCTGGAATGCACCGAGCAGAAGGAGTCCGGTGTCCCTGGAATGTCCAGGTATATCACGACCAAGAACAAAAAGAACAATCCCGAGCGTATCGAGCGTAAGAAATACAACCCTTACCTCCACAAGGTGACTGTTCATCGTGAGATCAAGTAAAATACGTTGAGATATGGCAAAGAAAGCAGTTGCAACATTCGCCGCTAAATCAGGCTCCAGGAGCATGGTTAAGTGCATCCGCATGGATAAATCCCCCAAGACCGGCGCCTACGTCTTTACCGAGATGCTCGTCGATTCCGGCAAGGAGAAAGAATTCTTCAACAAGAAGTAATCATCCGTCCTATAGATAAGAACCGTCCCGATCCGGGGCGGTTCTTTTTTTGTTATTATTTTGAAGGAAAATCGCCTGTGAAATTTTGGAATAGATGATTATTTTCTGTATATTGCGCAACTTTTAACAACATAACACTAAAACACTAAAAACGTTAAATACAATCTGATGAAGTCCTACATTCCAACAAGACTGACAGGCGTCATAGCAGCCCTGCTGCTCATGGTGTCCTCGCCGGCCCTCTGGGCGCAGGACAGCGGATCCCAGTCGGGTAAACTGACCGTCAGCGGTGTGGTTTACGATGAGCTGGGCGAGCCGCTGATTGGCGCCGGCGTGCTGGTCAAAAACACCGTCAACGGTGTGATTACTGACTTGGATGGCCGTTATTCCATCACGGTGGACGCCCTGGGCGGCGGCGGTATCCTCCAGTTTACTTCGATGGGCTATGAAGACCAGGAAATCCCGGTCAACAACCGCACGAATATCGACGTGCAGATGCGCCTGGCCAATTCCCAGCTTGAGGAAGTGGTCGTGGTCGGCTACGGTACGCAGAAACGCGAATCGGTGGTCGGCGCCATCTCCACGGTCGATGCCAGTTCCCTGAAAGTACCGACGGCCCAGCTGTCCACCGGCCTGGCCGGCCAGCTCTCCGGTGTCGTCTCCCTGCAGCTGTCCGGCGAACCGGGCGGAAAGTCCACCTCCAACGCCTTCTACATCCGCGGCGTCTCCTCCTTCCAGGGAACGGTGACCCCGCTGGTGCTGGTGGACGGCGTCGAGCGTGACATCGACCTCGTCGATACGGATGACATCGCCTCCTTCTCCATCCTGAAAGACGCTTCCGCCTCCGCCGTCTATGGTGTGCGCGGTGCCAACGGCGTCATCCTCATCACCACCAAGAAAGGTGAGGTCGGACGCCCGAAGGTCAATTTCCGCGGAGAGGTCGGTGTGACCTCCCCGACCCAGATGCCCACCTTCGTCAACGCCGAGCAGTTCGCCCTGATGTACAACGAAGCGGCCGGGACGGACTACTACAAGCCCGAGGTGCTGGACGCCTACCGGACCCACTCCGACCCGGACCTGTATCCGGACGTGAACTGGATCCAGGAGCTGTACCGTCCGCTGGCCTCCAACCAGCGCGGAAACATCTCGATCACAGGCGGTTCCGAGATCGTGAAGTACTTCATCTCCGGTAGCATCTACAACGAGTCCTCCATTTTCCGCAATGCGGGCAACATCTACGACTACGACTCGTCCATCAACTACAACAAGATCAATTTCCGCGCGAACATCGACCTCAACCTGACCGAATCCACGGTGCTGAACCTCAACCTCGCCAACATCTACGAGAAGCGTTTCGCACCCGGTCAGTATGTCGGCGACATCTGGAGCTATGCCTTCAACACCTCGCCGAACGCTTTCCCGGTGGCCTATTCCGACGGGACGATTTCCGCGCCGTCCGCCGCGACCGGCTACAACCCCTGGAACCTCCTCGTCCACTCCGGATACCGCGAAGAATTCTGGAACTCTGCCCAGTCCCTGATCGGCCTGACGCAGGATTTCGGCAAGGTCTTCGAACCCCTCCAGGGCCTCACCGCGAACATCAAGTTCTCCTGGGATGCCTGGAACTGGCAGATCCAGCAGCGTACGAAGACCCCGCGCCAGTTCCACGCCACCGCGCGTGACGAGCAGGGCAACCTGGTCTATGGCGAACCGATCTACCAGGGCAGCGAGACCCTGACCCTCGGCCAGAACGCCTCCAGCACGATTACGACCTATCTGGAAGGCTCCCTAAACTACAGCCGCCTCTTCGCGGACGTCCACCGGGTCGGCGCCATGTTCCTGTACAACCACAAGATCCACCGCATCGCTTACGGCGGTTCCGCCACGACGTCCCTCCCGTATAAGAACCAGGGTATCGCCGCGCGTGTGACCTATGCCTTCAAGGACCGCTATCTGGCCGAGTTCAACATGGGCTACAATGGTTCCGAGAACTTCGCGCCGGGTCACCGTTTCGGTTTCTTCCCGGCCATTTCCGCCGGTTACCTGATTTCCGAGGAGGATTTCTGGGCTCCGCTCAAGAATGTCTTCAACGTATTCAAGTTCAGGGGCTCCTACGGCAAGGTCGGTAACGACCAGCTCGGCGGCGACCGCTGGCTCTTCCTGTCCACTATCATCGCCGGCCGTTCCGTCGTGCTCGGCGAATCGGGCGCCAACGGCGGTACCGGTCTTTCCACCGGCCGTCCGGAGAACCTCAACTTCTCCTGGGAAGAGGAGACCAAGCTCAACCTCGGCGTGGAATTCGAGATGTTCAACCAGCTGCGGGTCCAGGCGGACTTCTTCCGCTCCCACCGCGGCGGCATCCTGATGCAGCGCGCCGGCCTGCCCGGCATCGCCGGTCTGCAGAACGGCAGCAAGCTCCCGTATGTGAACATCGGCGAGACGATGAACCAAGGTGTCGATATGTCCGCAGAATGGCATAAGCAACTGGGCGACTGGTACTTGACCGCTCGCGGCAACTTTACCTACAACCGCAACAAGCTCCTCAACAACGACGAGCCCGACTGGAAATACAAGTACCAGAACCGCGTCGGCAAGCCTTACGGCGTCGGTGCCTCCCAGCCTTGGGGTCTGCTGGCCACCGGCCTGTTCCAGAGCGAAGAGGAAATCGCCAATTCCCCGGTCCAGACCTTCGGCGAATACCGGGTCGGCGACATCAAGTACCAGGATATCAACGGTGACGGCCGTATCGACAGCGAGGATATGATCTACCTGGGCTATACGACCATCCCGGAAATCACCTACGGTTTCGGCATGACCGCCCAGTGGAAGGGCTTCGACGTCAATGTCTTCTTCCAGGGCATCGGCCACATCAACTTCTTCCTCAGCGGATCCTACCTCAAGTCCCCGTTCTCCAACAACAACCTGGAGCGTTCGGCCATCATGTCCGATGTCTGGGCGAACGGCTGGCGTTCGGACCGCACGGAGGCGGAGAATGCGGCCGCGGTGTATCCGCGCCTGTCCCTCGCTGCCGCCGCCGGTTCGATGAACAACAGCCAGACCTCTTCCTGGTGGCAGCGCGACGGGTCCTTCCTGCGTCTGAAGAACTTCGAGGTGGGTTATACCCTCCCGAAGACCCTGCTCAACCGCACCGGTTTCATCCAGGCTGTCCGTTTCTATGTGTCCGCCACGAACCTGTTCACTTTCAGCAAGTTCAACCTCTGGGACATCGAGATGGGCGCCGCCGGTCAGAACTATCCCAACAACCGGGTGGTCTCATTCGGTGTGAATGCTAACTTTTAATGGAATCGGGCTATGAAAAAGATACAATATATATGCATTGCCCTCGCGGCCCTTACGCTCGCATCCTGCGACAAGTTCCTTGACCGTCAGGAAGACGAGCAGATGACCTTCGAGAAAATCTGGCAGCAGCGTTCGACGACCCGCCAGTATTTCCTCAACTGCATGGGCTATCTCCCGGATGATTCCGAGATGTTCATGAACAGCCCGGCCATCGGCGCTTCCGACGAAGCGACCTGCACCTGGGCCTGGAATGTCTATCGGCTGATCAATTTCGGTTCCTGGAATGCCAACAACCTGCCGACCGGGAATTTCAATACCTATTACGAAGGAATCCGTGACTGCAACATCTTCCTGTCCCGCGTGATGACCTGCGAAGATTCCGCCGCCACCGAGACCGAGCTCAAGAACTGGTATGCCTGCGCCCGCTGGGCCCGCGCCTACATGTACTTCCTGCTGATGCGCGACTTCGGTCCCGTGATGCTCCTGGGCGATGAAATCATGGATTTCACCCGGACGACCGCCGAACTGGAGCGCCCGCGCAACACCTGGGAGGAGTGCGTGGACTATGTCGTGGGTGAAATGGAATGGTGCGCCGACAACCTGCCCGAGAAGCAGACGGCTTCCGATGCCGGCCTGCCGACCAAGGGCGCTGCCCTGGCCGTCATTTCCCGCCTGCAGCTGTATGCCGCCCGCGACCTGTTCAACGGCAACCCGGCTTACCGGACGATGCGCAACCCCGACGGAACCAACCTGTTCCCGGTGGAATACGACCCGCAGAAATGGGTGGAAGCGGCACAGGCCGCCAAGGCCGTCATCGACCTGGGCGCATACGAGCTCTATTATGACGAAAAGGATCCGACCAATCCCTACCTCAATTACTACGGCATCACCCAGAAGAACTGGAATGAGGAACTGATCTACTGCGGAGGCGGCTACCGTTCCCGCGCCTATCCCGGTCCCGCCGTGCATACGGCCCCGCGCTTCCTCTCCGTTTCCGGTACCGCTTACGGCGGATGGGCCCCGACCCAGCAGCAGGTGGATGCCTATGCCATGGCGAACGGCCGTTATCCCATCATGTCCTACGACCGTGCCGGCGTCCCGGTGGTGGATGCCGCCTCGGGCTATCCTTCCGTCGCCGGCGAGTTCTCCCTGGTCAGCGTGTCCAATCCTTTCCTGTCCGCGCTCGGCGCGCCGGATGCGACGGCGACTTCCTCGTCCCCGGCGATGTACAGGGGCCGTGAACCCCGCTTCTATGTCAATGTGTATTGGCCCGGAAGCCAGTGGAAACACGGCGACCAGTACCATGCCGCATCCTTCACGATCGGGGGAGAGGGCCGCGGTACCGCGCACGACTATCCCAAGTCCGGCTACATGGTCAACCGTTTCTATGACCATACCCAGAATTCCTACGCCGGCCAGTGGGGTTATATGACCTTCCCGACCTTCCGGCTGGGCGAGATCTACCTCAACTACATCGAGGCCGCCATCGAATGCGAACTGAACGGGGTCACCGGTGAAGGCATCAGCCTGGATACCGCCAAGTCCCTGTGGGACGAACTCCGCGCCCGCAGCGGCGTCCCTTCCGTGTCCGTCGCCTATCCCGACGCCACGACGGAGGACCTGCTCGACCTGGTGCGCCGCGAACGCCGCGTCGAACTCTCCCAGGAGGGTCACCGTTACTATGACACCCGCACCTGGAAGATTGCCACCGAGACCGACAACGGCCCGATGTACGGCCTGAACATCGACATCGAGGCGACCGGCTCGGATGTGCCGAATGCCCTCTGGCAGCGTCACGTGTTCGAGACCCGCGTATTCCGCGCCAACCACTACCTGTACCCGTTCCCGCAGCGGGAGCTCGACCGCAACCATCAGTTGACCCAGAACTATGGATGGTAGTTTAACTTATAACGACAGCGCAAGATGAAAAACAGCATATTCAACAGCATCCTGCTTGCCGGCGCCGTCCTCGGTGGCCTGACCGCCTGCGAAGACAGCCGCAATGCGTATTTGGAAGACTATCAGACGATGGTGTATTTCCGCAATGGCGGGCAGCAGGAAATCTCAGTCTATCAGACCGGTGAAGACGCTTACTACAGCGTCCCGGTGTG
>JAFUWX010000006.1 GCA_017471025.1 Bacteroidales bacterium | reverse complement strand
TATCATCGTGCCCGGTTTCCGTTTCCGCCTGGTGGACAGGCTGGTAACCAATTTCCACCAGCCCGAGAGCACGCTGATCCTCCTGGTATCCGCATTCGTCGGCGGGGATTGGCAGACCATCTACCGCTACGCGCTCAGCCACGGTTTCCGCTTCCTCAGCTATGGGGACAGCTCCCTGCTGAAACGGGTGGAATAAACGGGAATCGTATCATCGTCCCATTTTATATTTGCCAATTTCGGGTTTATTGCCTAACATTGTAAAGTCAAAGGGTATTGCCTGGCCGGCCTTTTGACGGCTCCCTGTGGCCGAAAGGCCCGGATGCCCCGGAACGGTTCAGGCTTTTGCGGAATGAACAACATCTAACCGTATGTCTGAGGATCTTAACGAATTCAGTGACATCAGGCCGTACAGCGACGAGGAAGCTGCCATAGCCTTTTCGAAAATCGCACAGCACCCGGCCGTCATTGAGGTGTCCAAGTACCTGTTCCCGGAGGAAAAACCTGAATTCCTCCGCGAGGCGCTGGGCAGTATCAAAAGCGTGGACGAGTTCCAGAACCTGGTCATGACCAAGGCTGTGGAATGGGTACTCACCAACACCGCCCATAATTTCTCCTACGACGGTATCGAGAACATCAAGAAAATCGGAGGACGCTACCTCTTCCTTTCCAACCATCGCGACATCGTACTGGATCCCGCCATCACCCAGATCGTCCTGTTCCGCAACGGCCTTCCGATGACGGAGATCGCCGTAGGGGACAATCTGCTGTCCAACAAGTATATAGAATACCTGATCCGCTCCAACCGGATGATCAAGGTCATCCGCGGCATCAGCGCCCGGAGCCTGTACCTGTCCTCCCAGCTGCTTTCCAAGTACATCCGCCAGCGCATCACCACCAACCAGAGTTCCGTGTGGATCGCCCAGCGCGAAGGCCGGGCCAAAAACGGCATCGACACGACCGAGCAAGGCTTGCTCAAGATGCTGGACATGAGCGGAACGAAGGATTTCGTCAGCAATTTTGAAGAACTGAACATCATCCCGCTCAGCATATCTTACGAATATGAGCCCTGCGACGCCCTGAAAGCCCGCGAGCTGCTGATTTCCCGCAGCCAGAAATATGTCAAGGGTCCCAACGAGGACTTCATCAGCATCATGACCGGGATCAAACAGCAGAAGGGGAATATCCACCTGAACATCGGGACCGCGCTCACGCATGAGGAAATCGAGGCGGCTTCGGTGGCCAACAAGAACGACCGTTACCAGGCCATCCGCCATGCCGTCGATCAGCGCGTCATCGAAGGCTACATGCTCTGGAAGACCAACTACATGGGCTACGACCTGGCCAACAGGACCTTCAAGTACAGCGACAGATATACGCCCGAAGACGTGGAGCAGTTCACCGCCTATATCGAGCATCAGCTGGACAAGGTCCAGGGCGACCTGAACCGGAATGACCTGCGCGATATCCTGCTGCGGATCTACGGGAACCCCGTCGCGGAAAAAGAGAAAATCAACGGCTGAGAAGCCTGACTGAAAAAGGGGCCGACCAAAAAGAAATTTTGGCCGGCCCCTTCGGGTATCCTAACCCCCTCAGACTATCGTCTGAACCCCCTATTAGGGGGTATTTCGGCCTCCGGCCGGTCGCTGAAGCGACTTTTTAGCCACCCCCCTTAGCTTATCTAAAAATGAAGAAAAATAAGCTACCTCGTTTCAAAACCCGTGGCCGCCCGTGGCCACGTGAACGGGAGGGGCCCAAACTTGTTTGGGAGGGATGAGCGAAGCGAAGGTTGTTGAAATGAGGTAGCTTATTTTTCGGAATGAGTAAAATCTCAGAATAATCCGCTGACTGCGGCGATGATCTCTTCGGCCGGAAGGTCCGGACTCAGAATCAGGTCGGGGGTCTTCTGGACGAAGCCGTGACGCGTTGCATTCAACAGGCCGCCGCCGGTAATGTTGAGCATCACCGTTTCCTCCGGGGAAACTTTCCCCTCGTCCAAGGCCTGCCGCAGGCTGGACACCGCACAGGCGGCCGCCGGGAAAATATCCACGCCTTCCTTGTTGAAGAACTGCAGCATCCAATAGACGATCTGCTCGTTGCTCACTTTGAACATATCACCACCCGAAGCCGTCAACACATCGAACAAGCCGCCGGCGAGGCTGTACGGCGGTTTGCGGTTCGCAAGGACCTTGGCCAGAATGGTTTCCGAACGACGGCGGAGACCGTCGGCATCCTCCGCAAGCAACTCGCGGGAGGCCGCCTTCCAGGAATCGTACAGGAGCGTAAAGGGATCGTTCTGGCAGGCGAACACCTTCATCCGGTTCTGGCCATAACGACCGTCCGCGGCCAGACGGCAGGCATTTTCCCATGCCGCAATCGCGCCCGTTCCGCTTCCGACCGCCTGAAAATAGGCATCCGGAATCCGGCCGATCACCTCGACGGCAGACAGCAGCGTCGTCCCCATGCCATCGCGGCGCGCCACGTTCTTGGCACCGCCTTCGGCGAAAAACCGAGGATCCTGGCACACTTTCTCACCCAGCCGGATGGCATCGTAATAATCTGAGCCAAAGGGAGTTGCCACGACCTTGACACAAGAGCGCAACTGCTTGGTGAACCACAGGTCATGGACGTTGTCCTGCGGAATGCAGATCAGGACCGGGATACCGTTGTCCGAGCAGACCTTGGCGAAAGCCCGGGCCGTATTGCCGGCAGACTGTACGACCAAAATCCGCTTCTCCCGCCGCGAAAGCCTGGCGCAGACGGAAAAAGCCTCCGTCTCCTTGAAAGAACAGGTCTCCATCTTGGCGCCGATGCGGGGCCAATAGCCGGAAAAGGTGATGTACAGGTTGGGCATGCCCAGCAGGGAAGCGAGCCCCTTGCTCTTATAGGTGACCGGGGCATGGGAATGCCGGAGCGTCCGCTGGATGGGCAGCCACTCGGCATAGCGATAGAGCCCTTTCAAATCGTTCCGCGGCCGGAAAAACCGGTTGGCATATTCCGCCCTGACGAGGGAGGGGACAGCGCTGTCCGGGTCGGAAAGCATCCATCCCTTGTCTTCGAAAACATGTCCGTCCGCCACATTGCGGAGCTTATAGTCCGTAGGCCTGAAATTCATAGCGATCAATTCATTATAATTTAACGAAGAGCCAGATATAGTAGGCGATTCCGCAAAGGAACATCAGCGCGCCGTCAAAGCGGTCGATGACATTCTTTTTCCCCAGGAAAGCCGAACCGAGGACCAACAGGGAACTGAGCAGCAGGGCGCCCATGTCCACGAGGTTGATGTCGGCGAAGGAGAGCGGGTGTATCAGCGCGGATCCGCCCAGGATCAACAAGACATTGAAAATGTTCGAACCGATGATATTGCCCAGGGCCAGCTGGCCTTTCTTTCGGGCCGCGGCCACCAGGCAGGTAGCCAGTTCCGGCAGGGAAGTGCCGCCTGCCAGGATCGTAATTGCGATGAATTTGTCGCTGACGCCCAGGGCTTTGGCGATGCTCGTCGCGGAATCGACGAAAAGGTTGCCGCCGTAAATCAGGCCGGCGAGACCGCCCAGGACCATCAGGATGGACAGGAAGAGGTTCTGCGTCTTTTCGCCGGAAGCCTGCGCTTCCGCCGGTTTGTCGGCGACGAAGGACCACACCATATAGGCGACGAACAGGGCCAGGAAGATGCTGCCGTCCACACGGCTGAGCGTATCTTCCGCGCCCAGGCCCAACAGGGTGAAATTCAGGCCCAGGGCCGCCAGCAGGATAGACACGAGGATATTCGCCGGGATGTCTTTCTTTTTGTTTCCCGGGGTAATGGCCATCGGGGCCAGCAGGGCGGTAAGGCCCAGGATGAACATCGTGTTGAAAATATTGGAGCCGATGATGTTGCCC
Source organism: Bacteroidales bacterium (assembly GCA_017471025.1). Lineage (GTDB taxonomy): Bacteria > Bacteroidota > Bacteroidia > Bacteroidales > UBA932 > Cryptobacteroides. Next base: position 9,655 of record JAFUWX010000006.1, on the reverse strand, counting down.
ACGGCAATGTCGGCATTCCCCTTCATGGCGCCCATGAAACTGACCACCATTTCCGGGGCGGACGTGCCCATTCCCACCACAGTCAAACCGATGACGAATTCGCTGATTCCAGCTTTTCGGGCGATGCTGGAAGAGCCGCTGACCAGAAACTCCGCACCTCCCACGATCAGGACCAGGCCGGCCAGCAAGACAAGGATGTCAAGTATCATTTCAAAACCAATTTACACACATTTTCCACATGCTGCGTATGCGGGAACATATCCACGGGCTGGACGGCGGTTATCGCATATTTTTCCGCCAGGATGGCCAGGTCCCGCGCCTGCGAGGCCGGATTGCAGCTCACATAGACCATCCGGGCAGGGGAGGCCGCCAGGATGACCTGGGCCACATCGGGATGGATACCGGCCCGGGGCGGATCGAGGATGATCACGTCGGGACGGCCATGGCGGGCGATGAAATCCGTCGTCAGGATGTCCTTCATGTCTCCTGCAAAAAAAGTGCAATTCTCGATCCCGTTGTAGGCCGCATTCGTCCGCGCGTCCTCGATGGCTTCCGGAACATATTCAATACCAATGACTTTCGAAGCCTGCGAAGACACGAACTGCGCGATCGTTCCGGTGCCGGTATATAAGTCATACACGACTTCCTTTCCCGTCAGTCCGGCAAAGGAACGCGCGACGCTGTAAAGTTTATAGGCCTGGGGGCTGTTGGTCTGGTAAAAGGACTTCGGCCCAATCTTGAATCGCAGGCCTTCCATCGTCTCATAAATCGCCTCCTGACCCTTGTACAGCACGCATTCCTGGTCGGAAATGGAGTCGTTCAGCTTGGTATTGATGACATAATAGAAAGAGGTAATCTGCGGAAATGCCTGGGCGATAGCCTCCAGCATCGGTTCCCGCAGCGCCTCGTCTTCGTAGGCGAAACAAAGGATCAGCATGACCTGCCCGTCTTCCGTCGTACGGATGAACATATTGCGGAGCCAGCCCTTGTTCTCGCGGATATCATAGAAGGGGAGTCCATGGGAAACGGCATAGTCTTTTATAAAGAGACGGATGGCGTTGGAAGGCTCCCGCTGAAGATGGCAGTCCTTGATATCCAGCACTTTATCGAAAAATTTCCCGACGTGGAAGCCCAGTCCGCAGCGTTCTTCTTCGGGGATCTGCTCGGGATTTTCACCGGGCAGGAACCAACGTTTGGACGAGAAGGAGAACTCCAGCTTGTTGCGGTAGTATTCCGTACGGTCCGAGCCGATGATCGGAGAAATCTCCGGCACATCCAGATGGCCGATACGCACCAACTGGTCATACACCTGCTGCTGTTTGGCCTGGAGCTGCATGGGATACGGCAGCGGTTGCCATTTGCAGCCGCCGCAGACGCCGAAATGCGGGCAGAAGGGCTCCAGTCTGTCCGGGGAAGGCTGAACCATCCGTGCGACAAGGCCTTCCATGTAATTCTTTTTCTTCTTATAGACCCGGACATCGACGATGTCGCCGGGCACGGCGAAAGGCACGAACAAAACCGTGCCATCGACATGCGCCAGGGCTTTGCCTTCGGCCGCGACGCTTTCGATCAGCACATGTTCCAGAATCAATTCCGTTTTTTTCTTACTCATACGCAACGGGGTAGTTTCGCACAAACACTACTTAACATAATATAAATTGTGTAACAAAATCATAAATGCAAGGATAAACCGACAAATACGCCTTGCAGCCAGGAATTAGCGAACCGTACGCGGTCGCCCGTGACGAATCCGCCCGAGATCGGATCGGTGAATTGCTGCGGATGGATCAGCGAAACCTGCCAGCCGGCTTGGACGTCCATTTTCAGGCGGCTTCCCAGCGGCAGCCGCCAACCGGCGGACACGCGGCCGGTCCATCCCGGACGTCCGGAAAATTTTTCATCCAGCAAGATGCCGCCGTCGGCGCCGAGCACCAGGCCGGACCTGGCGGACGACCGCGGGAAAAACCGGCCCTGCAAAGCGATCGGATAGCCCCGCTTGCCCGGCGCAAGCCCCTGATAGCCCGTGCAGGCCGACAAGGTAAACTTCTCGCCGATATCCACGCCGGCCGTCAGCAGGCAATGCCCGTTGGTGTGGTACAGCGTCCGGGACTGCCGGGTCTGGACGAGAAACTGCTCTTCCGTATAAAAAGCCATCCGGTCGGCCCGGAAAAACTGTACGGTGGCGCCCCAGTCCACACCATAGGTGAACCGCAGCCCGCCAGCATGGGCCGAATAAACAGCTAAAATACTGATAATCAGCGATATAACAAGAGCCTTAGAAGTCATATCGCAGGGAGATTTCAGGGGTTAGGAAATTCCGCAATCCTGTCTTGTACAGCGTCATGCGGCTGTCGTGGCTGTCGGTCATGGTCAGGTGGCAGCCCACTGAACCGGAAAAACCGACGGTCACCAGCACCGGACTCCCGGGAAAACGGAATCCGCCGCCCACGGCGGCATTCAGGGCAGCCGCCACTCCCCTTCCGTTGGATCCGTCATAGACATATCCCAGCATGGCGCCCGGACCGGCATACAGGAGGATATGGGTCCCGTCCGGCACCTCCCAGCGGGAAAGGATGTAGTTGTACTGCCATTCCGCACGCACGCCGGGAATGGCGGTCTCGCCCCGGATAACCCCGCCCAGGTCGGCACTGAGCCGCAAATCGGAGAAAGAGCGGTCACGCGGGAATACCAGGGTGACGCCGCAGGCCCTCGGCGAGAAAAAGCCCCCCAGGCACACTGACTTCCGCTGGGCAGGAAGCGCCAGCGACAGGAAGGTAAAGGCCAGGATGAGCATCACTTTTTTCATACACGAATCCGATACAAAATTAAGAAATATAGCCGATATTGACAATATTTTACTAAATTTGTACTCTGTGTATAGAAACCAAACCTGATAATTATGGCTGTTACTGTCAAACAAGTTCATGACCGAAAAGCGCTTCGGGCCTTCGTCGAGTTCCCGAACCGACTCTATAAAGGCGTATCCGGATATGTGCCGAAACTGGTTGGAGATGAGATGGATACGTTGTCTCCGGACAAGAATCCCTCTTGCCGGTTCAGCGACCTGGCCCTCTTCCTCGCCTATCGCGACGGAGAAATCGTAGGCCGCGTCGCCGCCATTATCAACCGCCGGGCCAACGAACGTTGGAACCATCAGGAAGTCCGTTTCGGCTGGATCGATTTCATCGACGATGACGAGGTGTCGAAAGCCCTGCTGGACAAGGTGGCGGAATTCGGGAAACAGCACGGGATGGACACCCTGGTCGGCCCGTTGGGATTCACGGACTTCGACCCCGAAGGCATGCTCGTGGACGGATATGATTACATCAATACGATGGCCCTCATCTACAACTATCCTTACTATCCCGAGCACATGGAACGCCTGGGACTGACCAAGGAAGTCGATTGGGTCGAGTACAAAATCTATATTCCCAAACAGGTTCCGGAACGGATTGTCCGCCTGGCCGATATCGTACAGAAAAAGACAGGCTACCACCTGCTGAAACTGACCAAGAAGAACATCCGCGACAACGGCTACGGCAGGAAACTGTTCGCCGCCATCAACGCCACCTATCAGCATCTGTATAACTTCACCATCCTGCCCGACGACGTCATCGACCACTATGTCGATACCTATCTCGGCGTGATCGACATGAAGTTCCTTTCCATCGTCGTGGACGGACAGGGAGAAATCGCCGCCTTCGCCGTCAGTATGCCTTCCATCACGCGGGCCTTGCAGAAATGCGGCGGTCACCTCTTCCCTACCGGCTGGTTCCATATCCTGCGCTCGCTGTATGTCAAGCACGAGGAATCCGTCGAACTGATGATGGTCGGCGTGCTGCCCGAGCACAAGAACAAAGGACTGCTCGCCATGCTGTTCAACGACCTGATCCCCCGCTATATCGAGGCCGGGTTCGAGTATGGCGAAACCAATGCCGAGCTGGAATCCAACCTCGCGATGCAGACCCAGTGGGACATGTTCGAAAAAGAGCAGACCAAACGGCGCAGAATCTTCAAAAAGGCGATATAATAGGGGTTAACAAAAATGTTATAGTAATTAACATATTTGTTTTATCTACTTATATACAATTAGTTATAGTAAATGGACGGAGAAGGAGAGCATTTCGGTCGTTCACAGGTACTTCCCCCGCTTCCTGAGCGGATGAGGCCCCGTTCGCTGGACGATTATGTCGGCCAAAAGCACCTGGTCGGCCCAGGTTCCGTCCTGCGGAACATGCTGTCCACCGGCAACCTGACCTCCTTCATCCTCTGGGGCCCTCCGGGGGTGGGCAAAACGACCCTTGCCCGCATCATCGCCGGTACCCTGGACCGGGAGTTCTACCAGTTGTCCGCCATCTCCTCCGGCGTGAAAGACGTCCGGGAAATCATCGACAAGGCCCGGGCGGACCGCGCGTCCGTCTTCGCCGCCTCTAAGGGCTCCCCCATCCTGTTCATCGACGAAATCCACCGCTTCAGCAAGTCCCAGCAGGACGCCCTGCTCGGCGCCGTGGAGGACGGGACGGTCGTCCTGATCGGTGCGACGACGGAGAACCCTTCCTTCGAAGTCATCAATCCCCTGCTCTCCCGCTGCCAGGTCTATGTCCTGAACGCCCTGGGCAAGGAAGACCTGCAGGTACTGCTGGACCGCGCCCTGTCCCAGGATATCGTACTCCGCGACCTGGACATCGAACTTCGCGAAACCGAGGCCCTGATGCGCATGAGCGGCGGAGACGCCCGAAAGTTGCTCGGCCTGCTGGAAATCGTCATCGACTCGCTTCCGCGGGATAGCAAGATAGTCATTGACAATCAGACCGTTACACACTGCCTGCAACAGAATTCCGCACGCTATGACAAAGGCGGTGAAATGCACTATGACATCATTTCCGCCTTCATCAAGAGCGTGCGGGGCTCCGATCCCAATGCCGCCGTCTATTACCTGGCCAGGATGATCGATGCGGGCGAGGATCCCCTCTTCATCGCCCGGCGGCTCTGTATCCTGGCTGCGGAAGACATCGGCCTGGCCAATCCGAACGCCCTGCTCCTGGCCAACGCCTGTTTCCAGGTGGTGCAGAACATCGGCATGCCCGAAGGGCGCATCCCCCTGGCGGAAGCCACGGTCTATCTGGCCTCTTCCCCCAAGAGCAATTCCGCCTACATGGCCATCGCCAAAGGATTGGAGCTGGCGAAAAACACCCAGGCGGCATCCGTTCCCCTGTATCTGCGCAACGCGCCGACGCGCCTGATGGAAGAGCTCGGTTATGGCGACGGATACCGCTATGCCCACGACTACCCCGGGCATTTCATCGACCTGGAATTCATGCCCGAAGAATTGGTCGGAACGGTCCTGTACGAGCCCGCTGAAAACAAACACGAAGCCGTTCTCGCTTCGTATCTTAAGAGCTGCTGGCCAAAATATTACGGCAGTCTGGAAATGAAAAAGTAATAAGTTGCTTCAGTAAAATGAGGCAACTTTTTTTTGAATGACTCATCTAAAGAAGATCAGAAAGGATAGCCCACGCCGAAGTGAATGGCGTAGCGGTCCTCGCCGAACCACTGTTTCGGGCCCAGCCAACGCGAGCCCTGGCTCAGGGAAGGATTATACAGCTGCATACCCAGGTCCAGGCGCACCAGGATGAAATCCAGGTCGAGCCGCACGCCTACGCCCCAGTCCGCCGCCAGGCTCTCATAGAAATTCTCCATTTTGAACATGGACGTGGCATCGCTACCCTTCAAGTCCCAGACGTTGCCGGCCTCGGCGAAGAGGGCGCCGCGGATTTTCCAGAACACCGGGAAACGGTACTCCACATCCGCCTCCAGCTTCATGTCGCCCGTCTGACTGGGAATGACGAATATCGTTTCCATCGGGCTGAAACCGGGACCGACGCTACGGGCCTGCCATCCGCGCATGCTGTTGGCGCCGCCTGCAAAGAAATGCTGTTCGAACGGCATGGTGCTGGAGTTGCCGTAAGCATAACCGATACCCGCCACGAAACGCATGGCAAATCCCTGGTTGTTGTCTTTTCCGAAACAGAAAGTACGCCCCAGGGTCAGTTCCGCCCGGATATATTGGGAATAGGGCGTGTTCCACAGCAGGTGATGTCCGGTGTCCTCGTCCGTGCGCATCAGGGGGTTGAACAGACTCAGCAGGTTGCCGGCCACGTTCAGCTGAAGCATGGCATAATGGTACGAGGTCTTGGGATTCAGATCGGAATTCGTTGTGTAATAGAGGTTTCCGGCAGCACCGAGGTCAAAGTGGTCGATATACGAAGCGGCCATGAAGGGATTGTACAGCAGGGCGGCCAGGAACTTCATGTCGATGTTCATCAGCCGCACGATGTTGAGCTTCATCGGATAGAACTGAGAATGCAGGTTCTTGTGCCGGCCGATGTAGCCGAAGGAAGTGGAGATAATGTCCCGCTTGTACTCCGGACGGTTCTGGTAGTTATAGGAGGCCTTGATCTCGGTATTGGGAATCGTGCCCTCGAAAAAGCTGTAGGGCAGCCCGACAAAACGCGGCAGGGTGATGCCGGCCGAAACGCCGAACTCGGTGGCGCTGACGTGGTCGCTGAGCCGGAACTGGAAATTCCCCATGAAACTCAGGTTGAGCATTTCCCCGCCATGGAAAATGTTCTTGTGGTAATAGGAAAGCTCCGGAGAGATGCCGAACAGGCCGGTGGAGTTCGTCGAAGCCTCCAGCTTGAGCTTGAAACCCTGGAGCCGGGCCGGCGTCAGCTGGATCTTGCAATCGACGACATTGCTGTCCCGCTGTTCGAGTTCGAGGTTGACGCTACTCAGCATCCGAAGCGACGACAGGCGGGTATAGGCATTGTTGACCGCGACCTCGCTGTAGGGATTCCCGGGCCGTATCGTATTGATATTGCGGAGGAAACGCTCCCTCACCTTCATGCTTTTGGGATGGAAGATATCCACGTCGCCGAAGACATAGCGCCGCAGCGGGGCCGCAGACTTGGCCGTCTCGTTGCGCGTATATTCCCCGATGGTCATCTTGAGGAAGGCCGTCCCGGGCGTCCGGAGAGTATCCGCCTCGAAATGATAATAGTTCTTGTTGAATCCGTAATAGCCGATCTGCCGGAAGTGGGCGGCGCCGCGGATTGTTTCCTCCTCCAGGGCGGCTTCGGAAAGGAACTGCCCGGGGCGGATGGTGATCTGGGCCGTATCGCGGTAAAAATCCTCGCGGAAGTCTCCCCGCTCAGGGACATCGAAGGTGATGCCATCGATGGGATAGCGCTTGCCCAGCGTCAGGATATAATTGACTTTCACCTTTTTACCCTTCACGCGGACGTCGGCTTTCACCTTAGAGCCGTAATAGCCGAGATACTCCAGCCTTTTTTCGAGGTTCTCCACCGAGGCATTGACCAGGTCCGGATTGTAGATGACGGGAGGCGTCCCGATCTTGCGCCAGATTTCATCCAGCTTGTTATCGACCGTCTGCCCCGACCAGTTATAGACATACAGCATCGGCGTGCGGGAACCCGGTTTCTGCTGGATATAGGAATCCACCTGCCCCGTCTTGAAGCGGCGGTCATTCTCCACCTTGACCTTGACGTCTGTCAAACGGTATTCGCCGGGCCGGAGGGAACGCGTCGTGCTGCAGGCCGCCGCCAAAAAAAGCAGCAGCGCCAGGCACAGGATATGAAAGCCGCGTTTTCCCATGGAATTCCGGATAAAACAAACAAAATTACGAAATTCGCGGGACAAACTCAAATATATTCGTAACTTCGCGTCAGAAACCAAGAACAGCAGCAAGCCATGGATACCCTTTCCCACGCCCAAATCAAATGGATCAAATCCCTGTCATCGAAAAAATACCGGGATGAGTACGGTTCGTTCACGGTGGAAGGGGAAAAACTCGTCGAGGAGGCGCTGCGTTCCGGATACGAAGTCACCGGCCTCTGGCGCCGGGAAGAGATCGGAGACGCGGCCATGGCCCGGATCAGCAGCCTGGCCTCCCCTTCTCCCGTGCTGGCCGTGGTGCGCAAGCCCGCGGACCTGCATACGCCCGTCAAGCCGGAGAAAGGCCTTTTCCTGGCCCTGGACAGCATCCGGGACCCCGGCAACCTAGGCACGATCCTGCGGATCGCGGACTGGTTCGGGATCGACGCCGTCTATGCCTCGCCCGACACGGTGGATGTCTTCAACCCCAAGGTCGTGCAGTCCACGATGGGGGCCATTTTCCGGGTCAAATTCCATTATGTGGAGCTGGAGCCCTTCCTGCAGGAGATCCGCCGAAACGGCGGCGCGGTCTATGGGACCTTCCTGGACGGACGGAACCTCTATGCGGCGACGCTGTCCCATGGGAAGGAACATCCCTGCGTCATCGTCATGGGCAACGAATCCGAAGGGATATCCCAGCCGCTGGAAGCCTGTGTCACCGACCGTCTCCTGATTCCGCCCTATCCGGCGGACGATCCGGGTTCGGAATCGCTGAACGTGGCCGTGGCTACGGCCATTACGGTTGCGGAGTTCCGCAGAAGAGGCTGAGCGTCGCGGCATCCCAGGCCTGGACCGGCACCCGCAGCTGCATCTCCCCTTCTTCCGCCCCCAGGAAGCGGAAGGCTTCGGCCGGAATCCGCACCGGAATCTCTGCCGCCCGGTCGCTGAAATTGCAGACAACCAGCAGGATATCGTTTCCGCGTCCCCGCAGGAAGGCAAAATGCCGGGCGGGGTCGAAACCGTCTCCGCAGGCATAGCAGAGGTCATAGGTCCCGCCTTCCGCAACCGCCTCTTTGGCAGAGAGTTGCATCAGATCGACATAACGGGACAAGGTCCGGTTTTCCTCGGGGAGCAGACTCCCCTTTCCGTGCAGCAGCAGCCAGAGCCGCCGCAGGGATTCCGGGCGCCACCAGTCGAAAATCGTCGTACGGCCGTTCCGGCCGCTGAACCCTTCCGCATCCATGCCCCTTTCCCCGATTTCCTGGCCGAAGTAGAGCATGAAGGGCGCGCAGTCAAAGAGCAGGGAGGCATAGACGGCCGCCCAGGAACGCGCGACGCTGCCGGCGAAAAAGTCAGAGGCGATGCGCAGCTCGTCATGGTTTTCCAGGAAATGCAGCATCCGGGGCTGCAAATCGCCCAGGAACTGCCAGTTTTCCGTCAGCCGGCGGGCCGGAGCCCCATGGACAAGGATGTCGAACAGGGCGTCATACCGGCCGGATTTGTCATAGAGATAATCGAATCCGGCGTCCTGCCATTCTTTATATCTTTCCTTTTGATAAACCTCTGCAACAAAAAGAAAATCAGGAAATTCCGACTTAATCTTCGCTATCATCCACTGGAAGAAAGGCAGCGGGACCATCTCCACCATGTCGCAGCGTACGCCATCGACGCCTTTCCTTGCCCAGAACCGCACGACCTCATACATCTTGTCCCAGGTCGGCGTATGGAAATCGCAATAATTCAGGCGGATGGTATCATACCAGTCATTCACCCCGGGAGCCGGGCTGAAACAGTTGCCGGAGGCCTTGGCCGGATATTCCCGCCAGTCCCCCGCTACGGGCAGGCGGAGCGCCTCGCCGGGATAATAATAGAAATCATTCTCCGGCTTCCAGTGGACCGAAGCGTCGTCGTCCGCGCCCAGCACCGGATGCCCGGACGCGTCCCGTCCGCCCGAGAAGGGCTTCGGAGAAAACGCGCCGTA
>JAFUWX010000063.1 GCA_017471025.1 Bacteroidales bacterium | reverse complement strand
CTCGAACTGCATCCGACCAAGTATGCCGAGGAGCTGGTGAAGAAGATGAAGAAGAGCGGTGCGAAGGCCTACCTCGTGAATACCGGCTGGAACGGTACCGGCAAGCGTATCTCCATCCGTGACACCCGCGGTATCATCGACGCCATCCTGAACCACTCCATCGACGAGGCCCCGACCAAGAAGATCCCGTATTTCGACTTCACCGTGCCTACGAAGCTCGAAGGCGTCGATACCGGTATCCTCGATCCTCGCGACACCTATGCCAAGGCTGAGGAATGGGAAGTGAAGGCCAAAGACCTCGCCGCCCGTTTCATCAAGAACTTCCACAAGTACGAGTCCAACCGTGCCGGTAAGGCGCTGGTGAAGGCTGGTCCGAAGCTCTAATCAACTGGCATTCAGAAAAATAGGCTGACCCGACGGGCCAGCCTATTTTTTTATCAGTCAAAGGGTGATTTCTTCCAGGGTGCCGACCTTGGCGGGGTCCCAGGGGGCGGTCACGCGCAGGTAATTGCCGGTGTAGCCCTCCATGAAACAGCCTTCCGGGCCCTTGTGCCGCGTGGATTCCCACAGGACGGTCTCCTTCCGCCCGCGGTTGGCCTCGGTGAAGGCGGCGTGCAAGGATTCGCACAGGGCGCCCAGCCGGGCGACCCGCTCGGTCTTGACGCTTTCCTGGACCTGGTCCGGCATGACGGCGGCCCGGGTGCCGGGACGGCGCGAATAGGGAAATACATGGATATAGGCCGGTCGGATGCGGTCGCGCAGGAAGCGGTAGGTCTGTTCGAAGCTCTCCGGAGTCTCGCCGGGCAGCCCCACGATGACATCGATGCCGAAGAAGACATGCTCGCCCATGACCTTCCGGATATAGTCGATGCGCGAGGCGAAAAGGGCGGTATCGTAGCGGCGCCCGACCTTTTTCAGCAGGGCGTCGTCGCCGACCTGGAGCGGAATGTGGAAATGCGGCTGGAACTTGGTCCCGGAGGCGATCCAGTCGATGATCTCCTCCGTGAGCAAGTTCGGCTCGATGGAGGAAATCCGGTAGCGGGCAATGCCTTCCACGGCGTCCAGTGCCCGCAGCAGGTCCAGGAAACCCTCCCCGGTAGTCCGCCCGAAATCGCCCGTATTCACGCCGGTCAGCACGATTTCCTTCATCCCTTGGGCCGCGATGGCCTCCGCCTGCCTCACGGCTTCGCAGATCGGGATGTTGCGCGAATGCCCGCGCGCGAAAGGTACGGTGCAGTAGGCGCAGAAGTTGTTGCAGCCGTCCTGGACCTTCAGGAAGGAGCGGGTCCGCTCGCCGGAGGAGAAGGCCGGCAGGATATCACCGGCCGGCGTTTCCAGGGCCGGCGTACCGACCAGGGCTTCCAGCGTACCGGGCACCACGCGGCTTTTTTCCTTGGCGCCGAAGACCAGCCTGACCCCGTCCAGGGCCAGGACCTCCTCGCGCCGGAGCTCGGCGTAGCAACCCGTGACGACGATCGCCGCCTCGGGGGCCAGCCGGTGGCATTTGGAGATGATATGGCGGCATTTGCTCTCGGAATGCTGGGTGACGCTGCAGGTGTTGACCAGATAGATGTCGGCGACCTGGGTGGCGGGCACCACCTCCAGTCCGTGTGCGCGGAAGCCCCTTTCGTAGGTGGAGGTCTCCGCGTAATTGAGCTTGCAGCCCAGGGTTTGGAATGCGATTTTCATCAGGCTTGCATCAAGAATACACAGGGCCGTTTCCCGAGCACGGGGACGGCTTTCTTCCATTCGGCGACCGTCTGGGTGCGGATAAAGGCCGTTTCGAGGGTCAGGTCGGCGGCCAGGCAGATCCGCGTAGAAGGGCGGCAGACGGCCAGGATGTCGGCGAGCATCGCGTCGTTGCGGTATGGCGTTTCGATAAACAGCTGTGTGCCAGGCTTTTTCTCCAGGCCTCGCAGGGCGTTTCGCCGCTCCTCCGTCTTGGCCGGAAGGTAGCCATGGAAGGTGAACTGCTGCCCGTCCAGCCCGGAGCCCATCAGCGCGAGCATCAGGGAGGACGGCCCGGTGCAGGGGACGACCTCGATGCCTCTGCGGTGGCACAGGGCGACGAGCAGGGCGCCGGGATCCGCTACGGCCGGCAGGCCGGCTTCGGAAATGAGCCCCACGTCCCGGCCCTCGGCGAACAGGGCGGCCATCGCCTCGACGTCCGCAGGCGGGGTATGCTCGTTGAGTTCATGGAATTCCAGCTCCCCGATATGGCCTTTCAGTCCGGCCGCCGAGAGGAAACGCCGTGCCGTCCGCACCTCTTCCACCACGAAGGTCTTGATGTGGGGCAGCAGGGCCAGCACCGGGGCGGGCAGCACCTGGGCCGGGGGATAGTCCCCCAGCGGGGACGGAATCAGATAGAGTTTACCGCTTGTCATCTTGCTCGATATGGATCTGTACCTTTTCTTCGTTTTGGAGCCGTCGCTGCCGTTCCAGCTCGGCGGCGTCACGTTTCTTGCGGCCTGCGAACAGCCGGGTCATCAAGTCTTTGAAGTTACTGAATTCCCGCTGGTAGGTCAGACCGAGCCCGTTACGCTGGGAGTTGTCCAGGTAGCTGGTATATTGGTCCGCGGAATGCGAGAACAGCACCAGGCGAAGCGCTCCGCTCTTGTCCAGTTTGATTTCAATGTCCAGGTCGCCCACCACCTCGCTGGTTTGGGCGGTGTTCCGCCGGTTGCCGATCGTGCCGTTCACGATGACGCGGTTGTTGAACAGCTGCGTGGAGACCGCCACGTCATAGACGCTCTTGCCGGCGCTGTTGGTCTGGTAGTCCAGGCCGAAGTCGATCGGCAGGTCCAGCTTCTGCATGATGCTGTTCAGCTGGCCGGCCATGATTTCGGAGAGGGTGGTGTTGAGCATCGAGGTGTTGTTGACGATGCCGCTGGCCTCATCGGGCAGGAAACTGCCCGAAATCAGCAGGCTCAGGAACTGCTTCTGGACCTTGTCTTCGCTGCCCAGGGCCGCGGAGACCTGTACCTGGGTGATGGGATCCAGGTCCGGGATGTCGATGGAGAATCCCACGCGCGGACCGGAAAGCCGGTCCGTGATGTGCAGGCCGCATTCGACGTTGCGCCGTGTGGTCGAGGTGGAGTCGGCGATGAGCGTGCCGATGGAGGCCTTGAGCTTGTACAAGGCGCGGATATCCAGTTCGCTGTCCATCACGTTGCCGTTGAACTTGATGGAACTGCCGTCCTGGATATGGAAGTCCTTCTGGGCGAGGTTCATCACGTCCAGGTGGTATTTGCCGCTGCTGATTTCGTAGTTGCCGTTCATCGAGAAGATGTCCTTGGCGGGTACGACGTCGATTTCCAGGACGCCCCGTCCCCGGCCGGTCAGCACGTTGCCGCTCGCCTTATCGACCTCGATGAAGGCTTCCGTGGTGGGGGTGACGTTCAGTTTGAGTTTGATGTCCAGGTTCACCGGGGAATCCTCCACCTCCTGGCGGAACTGGTTCATCAGGGCCTCGTATGGGTCTATATATACCTGGACCTCAGGTTGTTTGAAGGTCAGCAGGTTGGACGGGCCGGCCATGTCGGAGCGGGACAGCGGCAGGTGGAAGTCGCCCTCCTTTCGGGTGGAAGCGTCCACCGACAGGCCGATCAGCGACATCGGGCCTGTGATGTCCACGACGCCGCTGCCGTAGGCATGGCCGTAGAAGAGGGGATTCTGCCCTTCTTCGAGCGCCAGGACCTGCATCTCGTCGAAGGCGACGTGCGTGTCGAAGGTCATGTTGCGGAAATGGTCCCAGCCGATGCTGCCGGTCACCTGGCCGGTGCCGTCCTGGCCGTCGGAGAGCCGCACGTCGTCGAACCACAGGCCGCGGCTATCGACATGGACGGGCCCCTGGGCCCGGTAGGGGACGTTGGTATAGCCCACCCGGAGGATGCCTTCGTCGATGCGCAGGCCGTCGGAGGACAGCTCCAGCGCATCCAGGGGGCCGGAAGCGCTGAGGGTCCCGGACAGGGAGCCGGACAGGTCGCTGAAGACCGAGGACAGGATAGGCCGGGCATATCCGGCATTCAGGGAGTCCAGGCGGGCGAGCAGCTGCAGGCGGTTGTCTTTGGGGACATACAGGCCTTCGGCGCGCAGGTTGTTCCGCCCGTTCAACGTATTGCCCAGGGACAGGCTGAAGCCGTTCTGTTCGGCGTCCCAGAGGGTCTGGGCGCGGACGGTTCCCGCCGGCTCGCCGGCAATGCGGGTGGAGTCGATGCGGAGGTTCAGCAGCAGGCCGTCTCCCGCCGCGAAGGGCGAGGTCAGCCGGGCACCGCCGGTGGCCAGCCCGTGGATATCCAAATCCATGGACATCAGGTGGTTCAGCATGCCGATGTCGAAGGCGTTCAGGTCCAGCCGCAGGGTGTCGCGCCGGGTTTTGGAATAGCCGCCGTCCAGGCGCAGGGACTGCGCGGCGCTGCTGACCAGGAGGCTATCGACGGCGATGTGGCCGTTCATGTAGCTGAACAGGGCCGGATGGATCCGCCAGGCGTCCCCGTTGAAGGTGATGGCGCAGGGCAGGACTTCGGCCAGCACCGCCAGGGAATCCGGCTGGGGCCGGTCCAGGACTGCGTTGAGGAAAAGTTCCCCTTTGTTGGTAAGCTCGGTATCGTTCTCGTAGGAATAGCCCAGGCCCAGCTCGTTGTCCTGGGCATAGGCGACCAGGTGGTTGCGCTGCAGGCGGAAGGCCCCGGCGCGGATTTCATCCACATCCACTTCGCCCGTCAGGGAATCGTAGCGGTTGGACAGCTGCAGGAAGATGTTTTTCAGGTATTTGTCCTGCATGGCCATGCGCCGGGACGAAAGGGTGCCGCTCAGGCGGGCCTGGGGCGTGACGTCCAGCTGCAGGCGGGTGCTGTCGGCGATGTACAGGCCGGGCATGACATAGGAAAGCAGGTCCCTGGAATCGTGCATCGCCAGGTCGAGGTGGTAGCGGTTGCCCGAGTACGGGCGGCGCTCCTCGCCGGTGAGGGCGGGCAGCTCTTCCTGCAGGGTGAGCCCCTTGAGGTCCGCCAGGAAGGTATCGACGAAGGCGGAGCCGCTGTAGTGGCCGTCCGCCACGCCGGAGTGCAGGGTAATTTCGCTGGACAGGGCGTTTTTGTTGCCGCGCAGGTCGATGTCCCCGATGTCATGCAGGCCGAAACGGTCTTCGATCAGGACGTCTTTCAGCAGGACCCTTCCGTCGAAGCCCTTGTCGTCATCCAGCAGGACATCCCCGTCCACGGCGAAACTCAGCCGCGAGGTGCCCCGCTTGTCGATGCCCAGTTCGTTGAGATCGACATAGCCGACCTCGCCGTCCAGCACGTAGCGGCCGTCCCGGGTGCTGGCATCCAGGACGAAGAGCAGGTTCGGGTCGTCACCGTACAGGTGGCCGGAAATGCCCCTGGCCCCGTAAGAGAAATGGCCCGTGAGGTTCCGGTAGTCATAGCCCAGGGCTCCGATGCGATGGACGCTGAGTGAATCCAGCCGCAGCTCGGGACCGCTGTCGGCGAGGCGCAGGCCGACTTCGGAGCGCATGTCCAGCGCTCCCAGGGCCGGCATACCCAGCAGGCCGCCCAGGTCCAGTCCGTTGCTGGTGAGCGAACCGTCCAGCGTGATGTCCTCGTCGCTGCGGATATTGCGCAGGTTCATCCGGGTCGTCGCGCTGCCCGACGGCGCCTGGGCCGTGCCCCGGATGGCGATGTTGTTCAGCGGACCGCGCGCTGAGGCGTCCAGGCGGAAGGTCTGGCCCGGGGCCAGCTGGCTGAAGTCCAGTCGGGCGGGGGAGATGCTGGACAGGAAACGGCCCAGCTGCCCGGCGGTGAAACGGCTGTCCGCCAGGCGGAAATCAATCGCCATATCGTCGGGAATGCCGGTCATGCGGCCGTCCACCGTGGCGCTCAGGCCGCTGTCCAGGGCCTTCAGCTTGATGTGGTCCAGGGTGAAATCGTTGACATAGCCATGGAATCCGCCCGAGGAGATGTTGGCGATGGCCGTCATGAACTTGATCTGCGGCGCGAAATAGCCGATGGTGCGCATGCTGACCCGCGACGGGAGCAGCTCGGCGTCCATCCGGACCGCGTTGATATAGTCGGCGAAGGAGGGCGTGCCGGCGTAGCTCATCCGGTATTCCTTCAGGTTGATGTCGGACCAGGGGTCGCGCAGGCGCAGGTCGCTGACGATGGTCTTCTGCTCGCCCACGCGGGTGGAGCCGGAGAGGTGGTAGCACTGGTAGCCGCTCTTTTCCTTGAAGGAGACCTCGTCGGCGATGCCGTACATCACGATGCCCCGCATGCCCAGTTTACGGCCGCGGACCTGGATGTCATAGACGTCGAGGTCGAACCAGTCGATGGCGTCGTCCGGAATGTCCATGGACGGGGCGTAGTGCAGCATCCGGTAGCGGAAGCCATCGACTTCCACCCGGTCGATTTCGAAATACTGCGTATCGTTCGGGACCGGGGGCTCGTCGTCGGATTTGAGGCGGAAGATGCGGCTCAGGTTCGTGGTGGTCGTCGTATCGTCCGGCTCGATGGTCAGCGTCAGGGAGCCGTTCTGGACCCGGGCGCTGCCCATCTGCATGCCTTTGCCCTCGAACAGGCCCCGCAGCGAGAAGGTCGCCGTGATGTATTCGGCATGGAAGAAGGTATCGGCCTGGGCCATGTAAGGGTGGTTGTCAATGATGTCTATATTCTTGATAACCAAGGCGTTGAAGGGCCGAAGATGGATTTTTTCGATGTGGACCGTGCCGTCGATCTTGTCCGCGACCAGGCCGATGGCCTTGCGGGTGGCGAAAGTCTGCACGGCGGAGGACTGCAGGGCTATGGCGGTACCGATAAGCAGTACCACCACCAGGGCCAGCAGCCAGAGCAGGATTCGCAGAAACTTTCGCATAATATACAATCTACAAAATTAGCATTTTTTTTAGACAAATCCTTCTTTGCGAGGCCCTGCCTGCCACTTTCGCTCTTTTTTTGCGAGAATGCCGCCATATTTTCGTATCTTTGCCCGCGCAAGTCCGTCAGCCCGCCAGGAGGCGGCCCTTCGCCGGACTTCCATCTTATCGGAAATCAGATATGTCCCATATCGTTCTTGGCATCGAATCTTCCTGTGACGACACCTCGGCGGCCGTCATCCGGGATGGTTACCTGCTGTCGAATGTGATTGCCAGTCAGCAGGTTCACAAGGATTTTGGCGGCGTGGTGCCGGAGCTGGCCTCCCGCGCGCATGAGCAGAACATCGTCCCCGTCGTGAGCCAGGCCCTGGAAAAGGCCGGGGTGCAGGCGGAGGACCTCGAAGCCATCGCCTTTACCCGGGGGCCGGGCCTGCTGGGCTCGCTGCTCGTGGGGACTTCCTTCGCCAAGGCTTTCGGCCTGGCGCTCGGCAAGCCCATCGTTATGGTCAACCACCTCCAGGGCCATATCCTGGCCAATTTCATCCGCCAGTACGACAAGCCGGTGCGCGAGCCGGCCTTCCCGTATCTGTGCCTGCTGGTCTCCGGCGGCAATTCGCAGATCGTCAAGGTGTCCAGCCCCCTGGAATACGAGATTCTCGGGCAGACCATCGACGATGCGGTGGGGGAGGCCTTCGACAAATGCTCCAAGATGATGGGCCTGGGCTATCCCGGCGGACCGGTGATCGACCGTCTCGCGAAACTCGGGGACCCGGAGCGCTTCCGTTTCGCCAAGCCCCATATCCCTGGCCTGGACTACAGCTTCAGCGGCGTCAAGACCTCGCTGCTGTACTTTGTGCGGGATGAGATGGCAAAGGACCCGGACTTTATGGAGAAGAACAAGGAGGATATCTGCGCCAGTTTCCAGAAGACCCTGATCGACATCCTGATGGACAAGCTCATCAAGGCCGCCCGTCAGACGGGGATCCGCGAGATCACCATCGGCGGCGGGGTGTCGGCCAACAGCGGTCTGCGCGAGCGGATCGAGTCCGAAGGCCGTAAACGCCACTGGAACACGTATTTACCCGAATTCAAATTCACGACGGACAATGCTGCGATGATTGCCATCGCGGGCTATTTCCGCTATCTGGCCGGGGAAAGGACGCCGCTGGATGTGGCCCCTGTCTCCCGCATGGCCGATTTTTAGAAACCCTATTTTCATTCGTATATGCGCCAATTTGAAATCACCTGTCCGCCGCTCCGCGAGCCTCGTCTGGACGACATCCGGACCCGGGCTGCCGAAGAACTCCGCCTTCGCCGGAATGCCGTCATCAACGTGATCGATCCGACCAAGTCATTCCAGCCTACGATGGTGGGTGCGGATGCCACCTGCTATATCCGCCGCCGTTCCATCGATGCCCGGGGCGATATCAAAATGGTCTATGGCATAGACGCTTACGGAAAATGGGAGCACCATGAGGAATATGTCCTTCCCCCCTTGCAGGACGTGCATGGCGCCGAGCCGGTCATCGTCGTCGGTGCCGGTCCCGCCGGGATGTTCGCCGCGGTGAAGCTGGTGAGCCTGGGCCTGCGCCCCATCGTGCTGGAGCGCGGCAAGGATGTCCACCGCCGCAAAAGCGACATGGCCTCGCTTTCCCGCACCGGGAAGGTCCCGGCCGATTCCAATTACTGTTACGGCGAAGGGGGCGCGGGGGCGTTCTCGGACGGCAAGCTCTACACCCGTTCGACCAAGCGGGGCGACAACCGCGAGGTCCTGCTGCGCCTGGTGGAATACGGTGCCGACCCTTCCATCCTGATCGATACCCATGCCCATATCGGCAGCGACAAGCTCCCGAAGGTCTGTGAGAACCTGCGCAAGTCGGTCGAGGCCCAGGGCGGGGAATACCACTTCGACGCCAAGGTGACCGACATCCAGCGCGGCGACGACGGCGTCTTTACCGTCCGAACGGCGGATGCCGCCTATACGGCCCGTGCCGTCATCCTGGCCACCGGCCATTCCGCCCGGGACATCTACGAGATGCTTGCGGGCAAGGGTTGGGACCTGGAAGCCAAGGGTTTCGCGATGGGCGTGCGGGTGGAACACCCCCAGTCGCTCATCAACAAGATCCGCTACCACGGACAGTGGGAGCCGGGCATGCCCGCGGCGGAGTATTCCTTCGTCAAGCAGGTGGCCTTGGAAGTCCCTGCCGATGAAGAACTGGTGGAGCGGGGTGTATTTTCCTTCTGCATGTGCCCGGGCGGCGTGCTGGTCCCTTCCGCCACGGAAGACGGCACCATCGTGCTGAACGGCATGTCCAATTCCGCCCGTAGTTCCAAGTGGGCCAACGCCGGCGTGGTGGTGTCCATCGAGCCGGAAGACGTGCCGCAGGAATACCAGGCCGACGGTCCTTTCTCCCTGCTGAATTTCCAGCGGGATGTGGAGCGGCGGATGTTCGACTTTACCGCCGCCTCCGGCGCTACCCACCCCCTGGCCGCTCCGGCCCAGCGGATGGACGATTTCTGCAACGGACGGATTTCCAAGGATTTGCCCGAGACGTCGTATTTCCCCGGGACGGTTCCCGCGCCGCTGCATGAGCTCCTGCCCCGCATCGTAGCCGAACGGCTTCAGGACGCTTTCCAGGAGGTCGATCGCACGGTGATGCGCGGTTACTACACGCACGACGCCCTGCTGCTGGGCGTGGAGTCCCGTACGTCCTCCCCGGTCCGGATTCCACGGGACGAGAATTACCAATATACCAGCGTTCCGGGGCTCTTCCCCTGCGGTGAAGGGGCCGGATATGCCGGCGGTATCGTATCCTCCGCCATCGACGGCATCAACTGCGCCGTGGCCGCCTGCCGTCTGCTCTGCCCGCCTGCCGAGGAAGAAGCGGACGCCGAGACGGAAGGATAGCGCCATACCCGATATCACAAAAAAGGCGACTCGATGTGAGCCGCCTTTTTAGCATATATCGTCCGGATTATTCAGACTTTCTGGCCTGGTACATGATCTTCAATGCAGAGCAGCGCCGAAGCTCCTGCTTCACATCGGTGATAATACCCATACGGACGTCCTGGTCGCCCTTGATGACCACCTGCATGAACTGCCGGTCACCCTCGCTCATCGCGTCGCGCTCGGCGGCGATGAAGTCACGGATATCCGTGGTGGTCTTGAAGGAATCGTTCAGCTGGATACGGGCATCGGTACCGTACTGGGCCTGGTAGGTCCGGGTAGGCGGGCCGATGTTGATGTAAGAAGCGAGATCCTTGCGCTCAAGTTTGACAACTTCTGTAGCCTCGGGAAGCTTGACCATAACCTTGTTCTCGGTCTCACGCATCTGCGTGGTCACCATAAAGAAGAACAGAAGCATGAACACGATATCGGAGAGGGAACCGGAAGAAATGCCCGGAACCTCGCGGTCGTTGTCTTTTCTGAATTTTGACATAGTCTATCCTCCTTTATTATTTTTTGCCGACATCCTTAGGCTCGGCCTCGGAAATGTTCTGCGGCACAGCCTTCTTTACGATGTCCTGCTTGTCCTCGGGGAGCTGCAGGAATTTCTTTCCGAAGTTCTTCATGGCGAACTCGTCACGAAGTTCATTGATGGCTTTCACCAGCTCGTTCTGAACTTCGATGTACGCCCGGTAACTGGTACCACGGTCGTTCTGCAGGGAGATAACACCCTTCGACACGGGGCAGCTGCCAAAGCCCTCGATGGGCTTGATTTCCTTTTCAGGAAGGTTCGGGTCGTCGTAAGGATTGGACAGGAATTCCTTGATTTTCTCTTTGAGGAAGGTTACGTCTATAGGTTCACCACCGGCCATAAGCCTATCGGCAGAGTTAATCTTCACAATAATGATATTGCGCCGGTTAACCTTGGTGTCCTCCACCTTCTGGTCCTTCTCAGGCATCGGGGGCAGACGGCGGGAAAGACCCGTCTGGGAGCCCATGGTCGTGGTCATGAGGAAGTAGCAGAGCAGAAGGAACGCGATATCCGCCGTAGAGCTTGAATTGATTGCAGGTGTTTTCTTTTTACCCATAGTCCACTGAATTATTTACGGATTGCACTCCAGATTTCACCGCAGACGATGGCCAGGATGGCGAGACCGCCTGAGATATAGGTGAGGTTCAGCACGGTGTCAACCAGCTTCAGCGTAGTGCCGGAGGGCTGATCCATGCCGGGGCTGAGTCCGATAGCCGGATTGCCCGGAGAAATCAGATACACGACAAAGCAGAGAGCTGCCGCGCCCAGCAACACGACTCCGAGCTTGATGAGGCTCTTGGGGTCGTTGATGGCGCGCATCGCGATGCCCAGCAGCACGATGGCTCCAATGGCGATGCCGCACATGACATAAGCCCAGCGGAGCAGTACATCAACCGGAGTGCCGTCATTGGATTCGAAATCCACGGCAAAACCCCAGATGAGGATACCGACGCTGATGACGATCAGTGCCACCATCACCCATTTGATGATTTTATTGATGTTTTTCATTATAATGCCCGTTAGACTGGATTACTACTTCTTGTTGTATTTGGCCAGGAGGTCAACCAGGGAGATGGAAGCGTCTTCCATATCGATGGAGAGGTTTTCGATCTTGGCGAGGATGTAGTTGTAGAACACCTGGAGGATCATAGCGACGATGAGACCGCCGACGGTGGTGATAAGGGCGACCTTCATACCGCCAGCCACAACGTTCGGGGAGATGTCACCGGCAGCCTGGATGGCGTCGAAGGCCTGGATCATACCGATAACCGTACCGAGGAATCCGAGGGACGGGGCGATGGCGATGAACAGGGAGATCCAGCTCAGACCGCTTTCCATGTTGCTCATCTGGACGGAGCCGTAGGAGACGATGGTCTTCTCTACGGTGTCAAGACCCTGGTCGTAACGGAGCAGACCCTGATAGAAGATGCTGGCCACCGGGCCGCGGGTGTTGCGGCAGACGTCCTTGGCAGCTTCGATGCCGCCTTTCTGGAGCGCGTCTTCCACGCTGGCGAGGAGCTTCTTGGTGTTGGTCTTGGACAGAAGCAGGTAGAGGATACGCTCGATGGAGAGGGCGAGACCGAGGACAAGGCAGATGATGATCAGGGACATGAAGCCTGCACCACCTTCGATGAATTTGGTCTTGAGAGCCTGGTGGAGCGGAACTTCTTCACCTGATCCCTTGAAAAGGTCCTGGGCGCTGCTGGGAGCGGCGGCAACCTCTTCCGTTGCGGCAGGAGCGGCCTGTTCAGCTTCCTGAGCGGATGCGATGTTTGCAGAAACGGTCATGATACCGGCAACTGCCAAAAACATGAAAAACTTTTTCATACTCGTTTTTGTGATTGTTTGATTAATGTTATTTAGTTAAAATTTGTTCCTTTCCGGCGACCGGCCTTTCCGGTCCCTCAAATTCAGCGCAATTTAGCAAAATATTTTCAATCGGCAAAGATTATTTGGATATTTCTCCTTTCAGGTTGCATTCCATTCTCATTTTTACCTCGTCGTTATCGGGGCAGTTCCCGAGCAGGTGGAAGAGTTTCGCCAGGGCGCTTTCCGTCGTGCTGTCGTAGCCGTTGATGACCCCGGCCTCCTGCAAGGCCTTTCCCGTGGCATAGAGGTTCATGTCCACCGTCCCGCGCAGGCACTGGGTGACGTTCACCAGGACTTTCCCCATGCGGTTCGCCTGCCGGATGCAGTCCAGGAACCAGTCCTTTGTGGGCGCGTTGCCGGCCCCGTAGGTCTCGATGATGACGGCCCGGGTGTTGGGCCCGTGCAGGATGTCGCTGACGGTCTGCCGGGTGATGCCGGGGTGGACCTTCAGGATGGATACGCGGGTGTCCAGGGCCGGATATACCGTCAGCGGCGCGTCCCAGTCGGCGGGTTTGCGGATGAGGTCCCGGTTGTATTTGATGTTGATGCCGGCCTCGGCCAGCGGCGGCAGGTTGGGGGACTGGAAGGCGTTGAACATCTCGGCGTTGACCTTCGTGCTGCGGTTGCCCCGGATCAGCAGGGAACCGAAGCAGATGCAGACCTCCGGCACGCGGGCATGCCCGTCGGCATCCTTGGCCGCCGCGATCTCGATGGCGGAGATGAGGTTCTCCTTGCCGTCCGTGCGGGGCACGCCGACGGGCAGCTGGCTGCCGGTGAAAATGACCGGTTTCGTGAGGCCGTCCAGCATGAAACTCAGGGCGGAGGCCGAGTAAGCCATCGTGTCCGTCCCGTGCAGGATGACGAAGCCGTCATAACGGTCGTACCGGTCCCGGATCAGTTCGGCGAGGGCCTGCCACAGGGACGGCTCCACGTCGGAGGAGTCGATCAGGGGGTCGAAGGTATAGGAATCGGTCCGGACGGCGAATTTGCCGATTTCGGGGACCTCCTCCTGGATCTGGCTGAAGTCGAAGGGAACGAGGGCCCCCTTGGCGGGGTCCTGTTTCATGCCGATGGTGCCGCCGGTATAGATCAGCAGCAGGGAAGTGAGGGCTTGGCTCATGGGATGCGGAAAAGTTGCTTAGCGTTGGAGGTGGTGACGGCCGCCACTTCGTCCGGGGAGATCCCCTTGATGGCGGCTATTTTTTCGGCGACCAGCGGAAGGTAGGCGCTTTCGTTGCGTTTCCCCCGGTAGGGGACCGGCGCCAGGTAGGGGCCGTCCGTTTCCAGGAGGATGTTTTCCAGGGGGATTTTGGCGACCGCTTCGGGCAGACGGGAGTTTTTGAAGGTAAGGACCCCGCCGATGCCCACCGACCAGTCGCCATAGCGCTGCAGGCGGCAGAAGGTCTCATAGCTGCCGCTGAAGGCATGCAGGTTGCCCCGCAGGCCGAGATGGCGGCAGTCTTCCAGGACGGCGAAGAAATCCTCGGTCGCCTCGCGCAGGTGGATGTTGACCGGCAGGTCGTGCGCCGCGGCGATGTGCAGCTGCTCGCGAAGCGCAAGCTTCTGCAAGTCAGCCGTTTCCTTGCCATAATGATAGTCCAGGCCGATTTCGCCGACGGCGACGGGACCGTGGCTCCACCAGTCCTCCAGACGGGCCAGTTCCTCCTCCCAGCCTGGCGTGACGGAGCCGGGATACAGGCCGAGCATCGTGTACAGGACGCCCGGGTAGGCCTCGCTGATGGCGAACATCCGCGCGCGGTCCTGGCTGTCCACGTCCGGCTGGATCATCTTTTCGACCCCGGCCGCGAGCGCCCGGTCGATGACGGCGGGATATTCCTCGCCGTACCATTCGTCATAGAAATGGACGTGTGTATCGATAAGCGATGCCATATACTCCACAGGCCCCTCCGGCGCCTTGTCCGGACGGTTTGCCGGGACAAAGATACGAAACCCCGCCTGAATATCAAAACCTTTTTCATACCCCGCGTCACAGGTTCCCGAGGACGGCGCAGTTCTGCATCAGGCCGACCGAGATGATGCCTTCGCTTTCGAGGATGCCGGTGAGGGTGGCGGTCTCGGCATAACTCGTCCCCAGGGCGGCGCTGAGCCTGTCCACGGCGATGTCCCTGTTGTCCCGGATGAGCAGGGCCGCGGCGATGAGGCGTTCCCTTTCCGCTTCCGGGTAGTGCCCGCAGCGCTCGCTGACGACGGCGGCCAGGTCGGTCTTGCGCCTGCGGCGGCTTTCGCCCAGGCCGAGCCGCAGGACCAGGTCCTCGGGATCCGTCACCGCTTCGGCGACCTTGTCCCGGATCAGCAGGTTGCAGCCCTGCGAGCGCACATCGTCCACGCGTCCGGGCAACGCGAATACGTCACGGTCGTAGCCGAAGGCCGTGCGGGCCGTGTTCATGCCGCCTCCCCGGATTCGGGATTCTATCAACAGGGTCGCCCGGCTGAGGCCGGCGATGATACGGTTCCGCCGCAGGAAATGCAGGGCTACGGGGGACGTTCCCGGCGGGAAATCGGTGAGCAGGGCGCTTTGGGGTGCGGCGGCGATCCGGTCGGCGAGGGCGCCATGGCGGAAGGGATAGACCTGGTCGATGCCGGTGGCCATGACCGCGACGGTGGGCAGCCCCATATCCAGGGCCGTGGTGTGGGCGACGGCATCTATCCCGATGGCCAAACCGCTGACGATGAGCGGTTTGACCGGGCACTGGGCCATGGCGGCCACGAGCTTGGCGCACCAGTCCCTTCCATAAGAGGACATGTCCCGGGTGCCGACGACCGCCAGGCAGGGGCGCTCCGACAGGCCTTCGAGGCTGCCCTTGACATAGAGCCCCAGCGGCGGGTCCGGACATTCCCGCAGCAGCGGCGGATAGGCTTCTTCCTCCCGGGTGACGAAGGCCGCCCCGCCCTCCGCCACCTGTTCCAGCAGGCGGGCGGAGGTCTCCAGGGCGTCGGGTTTGAACATCGCAAGGTAGTTGCTTCCGAGCAGGGCCGCCCGCTCCTTCTCCGGCATGGCGAATACTTCCCGGGCGCTTCCGGCATGCTGCACCAGCGCGGCGCCGGCGGCCGGCTCGTATCCGAATATGCCGTGCAGCGCGTGCAGGCAGATTTTTTCTTCCGTCATCGTCTCATACTTTTCCGGGCGAAGGTAGGGACTTCCCGCCGCCGGAAAAAGAAAAAGTGGTCCGAACGCCGGGCGCAGGACCACTTTTTTACGATTTTTATCCGAATGTGCGGAATTCTTATCTCTTATTTGTCATACGATCAGGAGCGCGTCGCCGTAAGGGCCGAACTTGTACCCTTGGTCGAGCGCCGTCTTGTAGGCGTTCATGACCGGTTCGTAGCCGCCGAAGGCCGCCACGGACATCAGCATCGTCGAAAGGGGAAGGTGGAAGTTGGAGACGATGGCGTCGGGAATGGCGAACTGATAGGGCGGGAAGATGAACTTGTTGGTCCATCCGTCGTAGGGATTGACTTCGTGGTTGGTGGTGACATAGGTCTCCAGGCCGCGGATGACGGTGACGCCGACCGCCAGGACCTTGTGGCCGCTGCGCTTGGTCGTGTTGATGGCTCGGGCCGTTTCCGGGGTGATGATCAGCCGCTCGGAGTCCATCTTGTGCTTCGACAGGTCCTCGACATCGACTTTGCGGAAATGGCCGATGCCCATGTGGACGGTGATGAAGGCCTTGTTGATGTCCTTGAGAATCATCCGGTTGAAGAGCTCCCGGCTGAAGTGCATGCCAGCGGCGGGCGCGGCGACAGCCCCT
Source organism: Bacteroidales bacterium (assembly GCA_017471025.1). Classification (GTDB taxonomy): domain Bacteria; phylum Bacteroidota; class Bacteroidia; order Bacteroidales; family UBA932; genus Cryptobacteroides. The sequence continues at coordinate 4,890 of JAFUWX010000063.1, read as the reverse complement.
TCTTCGGTGGCGAAGATGGTCTGGTAATTCTCGGCGTCTTCCGGGGTGACTTCTTCCTTGACCCATTTGGGAACCGGGGTCTTTCCGAGGCTGAAAAGCGTCTGCTTGAAGTCCTCGTAGCTGCCGTCATACAGGAAGCGCAGGGTACGGCCGCGGGAGGTGGTGTTGTCGATGACTTCGGCCACCAGGCTCTCGTCTTCGCCGAAATAGAGTTTGTTGCCGATGCGGATCTTGCGGGCCGGATCGACGATGACGTCCCACAGGCGCTGCTCGCGGTTGAGCTCGCGCAGCAGGAAGACCTCGATGTCGGCGCCGGTCTTTTCCTTGTTACCATAGAGCATGGCCGGGAAAACCTTGGTGTTGTTGAGGACAAAGGTGTCGCCGGGACCGAAATAATCGATAATGTCCTTGAACAGTTTGTGCTCGAGTTCGCCGGTGTCCTTGTGCAGGACCATCAGTTTGCATTCATCCCGCCATCTCGGCGGCTCCGTCGCGACTTGCTCGCGGGTCAACGGAAAAGAAAATTGTGACAGTTTCATGTTTCTCTGCAAGTAATAAGCTGTCGTCTTCACGGAAAAAGCCGACATCAATATATACGGCAAAAAAACAAAAAAGTTTCGCGCCCCGGCGTTTTTTTGTCGGGCGGTGTCGGGGGCGTGGCTTTCCGGTGGGTGGGCAGGGCTGCCTTGCCCGGGGCCATGGCGCCGGTCAGACTTTCGCCTCGCGGAAGACCTCGGCGATGGAGGGGTAGGTGTTTTTCAGATAGGGCGGGAGGCTGGATTTGGCCACCCAGGCGGCCGTGGTGATGTCCTCCTCGCGCTGGGGCGTCAGGTCCACCGGGTCGGTGTAGAGCATGTCGTACCACCAGGTATGCTTGAGATGCCAGATGTCGTTTCGCCGGTAGCAATGGTCTGTGATGCAGATGAGGTCGCGGAGCTTGAGCTGGTCCACGCCGGTCTCCTCCTGGACCTCCCGCAGCGCCGTGACGCGGATGTCTTCGCCCGCTTCCTGGTGGCCCTTGGGCAGGTCCCACAGGCCGTCCCGCCGGATGAGCAGGTAGTCCCCGCGCCGGTTGCTGACCAGTCCGCCCGCGGCATTGACCTCCTTGAATTCCGCGCAGATACGCCGGTAGGTCCGGTCCGTGTCATCCGTGGGGATATAGATGCGGCTGAGCGTGGAGGACGCCTCGAACATGCCCACGAGGGCATGGATGTCCAGCTTGTCCCCCAGGTGGAATTCCACGCCGTTGGGATCGGCCAGCGCCTCCTCTTCCGGACGGCAGATGACGATGGAACGCTTTTCGAAGTATATCTTGTGCATTTCAGCTGAATTTTCGTAATTTTGCACAAATTTAGTAAAAAATGGTAAACTATAATAGCAAACACCGTATTGTCAAACGTCCGCCGTACATGCTCTATATGGCATTTGCCGATTTGCGCAACTTCGCCGGCATGCTTCCCGAGGACAAAAAGGAGGCGGTGGAGGTCGATTACGATACGCTGACGGCTACCGTCCAGGGCTTCACCATTGGCGTAAAAGTCTATGAACGAGTTCCTTACTCCCGGATATCCCTGGTGGACAACGGGGCTCCGTTCGGCTTCAAGGTGGATTTCCATTTCGACGCCGACGGCGGCGCCCAGAACGAGACCGATTTCTCCATCGACGTGGAGGCGGACCTGAATTTCATGATGAAAATGATGGTCGGGTCCAAGATCCAGTCCGGCCTGGATAAGATCGTCGATGGCCTGGCCGACCTGTCCGAGGGCCGCATGCCCGAGGGGATCGACCCGTCGATGATGCCGGAAGGCTTCGACCCGCGCAACATGGGCGGCCTTTTCTGATGGAAGTTTTCCGCACATACCTGGCCGAAGCGGTGGGGCAGGACCGGGCTGACCGTGTCCTGGAGGCCCTTTCCGAAGCGGCGCCTGTGGCTGTGCGGCTGCATCCCGGCAAGCCCGGGGCGGATTTTCCCGGTGCGGCGCCCGTGCCTTGGAATCCGCTGGGGCGTGTGCTGACGCAGCGTCCTTCCTTTACCCTGGACCCCCTGCTGCATGCGGGGGCGTATTATGTCCAGGATAGTTCGGCCCAGTTTGTCGGCCAGGTGGCGCGTGGGTACATCGCCGCCGGACCCAGGCCGCTTCGCGTGCTGGACCTTTGCGCGGCGCCCGGCGGAAAGACGACGGACCTGGCGGCCTCCCTGCGGGCCGTCTGCGGCGACCGTTTCCTGCTGGTAGCCAATGAGGTCATGCGCCAGCGGGCTACCGTGCTGGCCGACAATGTCGGACGCTGGGGCGACCCTTGTGTCTTCGTGACCAGCGTCGATCCGGCCGCTTTCGCCGCCCTGCCGGGGTATTTCGACCTGATTGTGGCCGATGTCCCCTGCTCGGGGGAGGGCATGTTCCGCAAAGACCCCGAGGCGCTTCGGCAATGGTCCCCTGAAAACGTTTCCCTTTGCGCCGCACGCCAGCGGCGCATCGTGGCCGATGTCTGGGATGCGCTGGCCCCGCAAGGCATCCTGGTGTATTCGACCTGTACCTTCAACCGCTACGAAAATGACGGGAATGTCCGTTGGATCGCGGATACCCTGGGCGCCGAGGTGCTGCCCCTTTCCGCCGACTTTCCCGGGCTGGTCGCGACGCAGTGCGGCGTGAGCCTGCTGCCGGGCTTCGTGCCGGGCGAAGGGCAGTACTGCGCGGCGCTTAGAAAAGGGGAGGGGAAGGCGTGGAAGGCCCCGCGTGAGGCTCGGCGGCCCGCGGTCGCATCACCTGCGTGGACCCTCTTCGACCGTCCGGTCAAGGTGCTGCAACGGAGCGATATCTTCGTCGCCGTTCCGGAGGTTATTGCCGCCGAGGCGGCAGTCCTGGAATCCCTGCGTCCCTTGTCTATGGGAACGGCCGTAGGGACCTACAAGGGGAAGGACCTGGTGCCGCATGCGGACCTGGCCCTGTCCCTGGCATTACGTAAGGATGCTTTCCCGGCCGTCGGGGTGGACCGGGAGACGGCGCTTCGCTTCCTGCACCGGGACACGGTGACCCTGCAGGCGCCCAAGGGGCTCGTCCTGCTGACATACGGGGAGCTGACTCTTGGCTTTGTGAAGAATCTGGGCACGCGTTGCAACAACCTGCTGCCCCAGCACCGGAGAATCCGGATGGATGTTGTGTAAGAAAATGAAAATAAACTGTTTATGGGTATATTGATGAGTTTGAAACCGCTGCTGAAAAGAGGCTGGATCTGTCTCTGGGCTCTTTTGCTGCCCCTGCTGGCCGGGGCTCAGACGGCGCAGCAATATGCCGCCCGCTATGCCACGCTGGTGAAGAACGTCGGGGTGGCCGGCGTCGGCGTGGAGACCTTGTTGGACAAATGGGAAGCCGCCAGTCCGGACGACATCGAGATGCTGGTGGCCAAGTTCATGTTCCATTATACGAAGGCCCAGCGTACGGAGGCAGTCCGCAAGGACCAGGCCCGTTATCTGGGGCAGGATCCGGTCATTTCCCTGAAAGACAGCCTCGGGAATCCGGTGCATTTCTTCCAGGAGACCTTCTTCGACGATGAGGCCTTCGGCCTGGGCTTGAAATACCTCGACCGGGCGATCCAGGCGGAACCGCTCCGGCTGGACCTGCGGATGTCCCGGGTGACAGCCCTTGTCGTCTATGAGAAGGAGAGCCCGGATATGGCGACTTCCGACCTCTCCGGCCTGATTGATGAGCATTTCAAGGAAAAACCGGCATGGACCTATCCTGGCGTGGAAAACGTGAACCAGGAATTCTTCGACCTGCAGGTGCAGGACATCTGTTTCACCTTCTTCCGTTATGCCTCTCCGGCCTGTTACGCCGCGTTCAAGTCCCTTTCCGAGCACATGCTGACCTACGAGCCGGACAGCGCCCTGTTCCTGGACAATCTGGGGTCGTATTACCTGGCCTGTGAGAAGAACGACCGCAAGGCCCTGAAATATTATAATAAGGTGCTGAAAAAGCATCCGGACGACATGACGGCCATCAGCAACTGCATCGTCCTGGCCCGGATGTCCCGCAACGTGAAGCTCGAAAAGAAATATCTGCCGATGCTGATCCAGCATTCCACCGACGAGAATGCCGTCCAGGCCGCCCGGGTGCGACTCGAATATTTACAGGGGAAAAGGGAAAAAAATTGCAAAAATGTTTGCAGTTTCAGAAAAAGTATGTATCTTTGTAATCCCAAAACGAAAGTGCGGGAATATTCCTCTTTAGCTCAGTTGGTTAGAGCACCTGACTGTTAATCAGGGGGTCGTAGGTTCAAGTCCTACAAGGGGAGCTGGGGCGGACAAATTGTTAGAAATGACAGTTTGTCCGCTTTCTTTTTCTGCGTAACTATCTGATTTCTTAGCCAACGGTCGTCCTAATCCAGGAATGGGGCGTATTGATTCTTTGTGAAATATTATGATATATCAAATATTTTATATATTTTTGCCGTAGGATATATGATATATCGTATTATGGAAAAACAACAAACCGTGTTTGATGTCATCGCTGCGCTGGGCATGCGATTCAAAGCGTATAGAAAGGCCGTCGGCCTTTCACAGCAGGACATCCGCCGGAAGACCGGGGTGGCCTTATCCACGATCAGTTTGTTTGAAAACGGCAAAGGTCAGGGACTCTCATTGACTCATTTTTGCCTTCTGCTGAGAGCGCTTGACTTGGAGATGGACCCGGCGGAGTTCATCCCGGATGCCTTTCGGAGTGATTTGGCCGGGCTATGGGAGAAACAAAATAAACAGGGTATGAAATGAATGGCAATGTGGTAAAAGTGGTCCTATGGGGGAAAACCGTAGGTTATTTGTCATGGGATAAGACCGACTGGAGAAGAGAAACATCGATCTTCCAATTTGACCGGGATTTTTTATCTCTCGGATGG
>JAFUWX010000005.1 GCA_017471025.1 Bacteroidales bacterium | reverse complement strand
CACCCGGAGCCCGCAGCCATACAGCACCTCCAGGATGGCCCGGTCCCGAAGACCGGTCCAGGAAGTGAGCTTGACGCTGTCCAGGATGGCATTCACCTCATCCACGGACAGCACGGCCGGCAGATAGCGGCCGATTTTCGGCGCATCCACATGCTCGGCCGGATTGTCTTTCCGCTCCTCTTCAAGCTGCATCCAGCCGAAGAAGGAGCGCAGGGCGCTGAGGATGCGCGCCTGGGTGCGCCGGGTCACCTCCCGGGAAGAGAGATACTCGGTGACATCCTCCGCCTGCACGTCGTGGGGGTCCGACGGACATGCGGAGAAAAACTCCTGAAGGTCAGAGAGGTAGGCCTCCACCGTGTGGGGAGACATGGCCCGCTCGACCTTCAGGTAATACGCGTAATCCTGGAGTAAACGCTCCACTACAGGGTGGCATAACGGTGACCGTACTCCAGCTGCTGGCCCAGGAAATCATCCGGGTAGCGGAGTACATAGTCCACAACTTTTCCGTCCTTCTCCACCGGGACGATGTCCGGGTTGAGGAAGCCGCCGTAAGGCCGCAGGTTCAGGGCCTCGTAGCGGTCGCGCACCTCCTTGTGGAGATCCGGGTCGATATCCACGGCGTAGGTGTCGATCAGGGCCTTGCCGGCCGCATAATCGCCTTCGGACTTGATCCGCTGGATTTCCGCCAGCAGCTGGGCGAAGAGCCCGCGCAAGGCGGCATGGTCGTTCACCACGAAATAGGTCTTCCCATCCCGGACCTTCTTCTCAATCACCTGGTTTTCAAGGCCTTTCTCATAGCACCACTGCGCGATGAGCTTGCGGTTCTGCATGTGGGCTTCGGTATTCGGCCGGCCCATCTCCACGCGGGAGAACTGCACCATCAGGCCGTTGCGGATATAATGCTCGTATGCCGGTTTGTAGGCCTCCAGGTCGGGGATGATGCCAAGCTCGACCATCTTCGGGTCGGCGATGTAATAGAGTCCGAACAGGTCGGCCCGGGCCTCTTCCAGCGCGGACTGGTATTCGCCCAGCGCCGTGGAGGACACGCCCGGCAGCAGCTGGCCGGAGGCATGGCCGAGGCATTCGTGCAGGTCGGTATGGACTTCGTCGGTGTAGGGGCCCCATTTGCGGTAGGCCGCGATTTCCGCCTCGCTGTAGGCGAATTCCGTCAGCGTGCTCTTGGGCTGCTCCTGGGCGGCGCAGTCATAGGCGTGGGTGATGTTGGAGATGGTCACCGACTTGGAACCGTGTTCCTTGCGGATCCAGTCCGCGTTCGGCAGGTTGATGCCGATCGGGGTGCTGGGATAGCAGGCGCCCGCCATCGCCACGGCGTTGACCACCTTGGCGGACACGCCCTTGACGCTCTTCTTGCGGAAACGCGGATCCACCGGGGAATGGTCCTCGAACCACTGCGCATTCGCGCTGAGGATTTCGGTACGGGCGGAGGCGGCGGAGTCCTTGATATGGACATAACCCTCCCAGGTCGCCTTGTGGCCGAGCGGGTCGTCATAATCCTCGATAAAGCCGTTGATATAATCGACGATGCCGACCGTATCCTTGACCCATTCGATGTTGTAGGCGTCCCATTTGCGCAGGTCGCCCGTATGATAATAATCCACGAGCAGGCCCAGGGCCCGCTTCTGGTCGGGATTCTCGGCGACGGCAGCCGCCTTTTCGAGCTCGGCGCAGATTTTCTCCAGCGCGGGGCCATAGATGCCGCCCACCTTCCAGCGTTCCTCGTGCAGGCGGCCGTCGGGCCCCTTGACGATCTTGGAATTCAGGCCATAGGATACCGGTTCGGGATCCTTGGGGTCCTCGATGGAGGCATAGTAGCGCTCCACTTCGGCCCGGGTGACGCCCTCATAGAAATTGACCGCGGAAAGCTGCACGATGTCGCCGTCCTTGCTGGTGGAGCGGCGCTGGGGATAGGCCGTCGGGTCATAGACAAAGTCCAGCAGGGCATCGTCACGGACGCCTACCGCCTCCATGAGGGAGGCGAAATAAGCCTTGGGGCAGGTCGGCAGGAATTTGTCTTCGGCATAATGGTGATGGACGCCGTTGGCGAAGAAAACGCGCTTGGCATACAGCAGGAAGCCCTGATAGTCGGCACAGGCCTTGTCGCCCTGATATTGTTCCAGGATCCGCTCCAGGACATGGCGAAGGGGGAGATTCCAGCGACAATACTGGTCCCAGGTGATGTCCCGGCCGTATTTGGCCGCCTCGCCCAGATGATAGGCATATTCCTTTTGCTGAAGGGTCAGGTTATCCCATCCAGGAATCTGATACCGGATAATGTTCAGGTCGGCGAAGTGGTCCACGAGATATTTGAACCCTTCGTCCTCCGCTTTCTTGCCGTTCCCGCAGGAAACCAGCGCGGCCGCCGCCGCAATCGTCACAGACATTTTCAACAGTGTATTCATGTAAATTAACAATTTGCACAAAGATACGCAGAAAATTGTTATCTTTGTGCGATGAAACGAAAGATATCCATAATTGGATGCTTGCTGGCCGTCATCCTGGCGGCCTCCTGTTCGTCGCGCAAGCCCGAGGCCCAGGTCCCGCCCGAGAAGGTGATGATTTTCATCTCCGGCGGCTTCAACAACCTCAGCAGCTGGCTCTTGCAGGACATACAGGATATGAAGCAAGGCTACATTCCCAACCAGAACGACAAGAATATCCTCCTGATTATCGGCAAGCATGCCACCCGGGGATATGCGACACCTACCCCGCCCTGCCTCGTCCGCTTGTACCGGGCTAATGGTGTGGTGGTCGCCGATACCCTGAAGCAGTATCCCGGCGATGCCTCCCTGTGTGACAAAAGTACCCTGCGGGGCATTTTCGACGATATCCGCGAGGCTTATCCCGTCGATCATTATGGTCTCGCCCTGTCTTCCCATGCCACCGGTTGGCTGCCGATGGGCTATTATGCCAATCCGGACCCTTCCGAAGCGGCCCTGGACGACGAGCTCTACTGGGCGGCGCCCGCGGCCTTGGGCCTGCGCCTGCGGCCCAGCATGCTGGACATGGAAGAGCCGCTGCTGACCAAGAGCATCATGCAGGAGAAAGTCGGAACGACCGGCTCCGTCGAGATGGAAATCAAGGACTTCGCCGACGCGATTCCGATGCACCTGGATTACCTGATGCTGGACTGCTGCCTGATGGGCTGCGTGGAAGTGGCCTATGCCCTGCGGGAAAAGACGGACGTCATCGGCTTCTCCCAGGCCGAGGTCATGGCGGACGGATTCGATTACACCCTGCTGGCCCAGCGCCTGCTACTGGCCGAAAACCCGGAGACCCGCCGGGTCTGCGAAGATTACATCGCCCAGTATGAGGCGGCGAGCGGCGCGGCGCGTTCCGCGACGATCTCCTTGGTGGATTGCCGGCAGCTGGATGCCCTGGCCGCCGTATGCCAGCCGCTTTTCGAAAAATATCGCGACGCGATCAAAGCCCTCAAAATCAGCGAAGTACAGGGGTTCGGCGCCGTCAAGCACTGGTTCTTCGACCTGGAGGATGTCCTGGTCAAGGCCGGGATCGACGGGCAGGAAACCGCCGCCCTCAGTGACGCCCTGGAGCGCTGCGTCCTGTACAAAGGGACGACGGGCCAGTATTACTCCGATTCGGACCACCGCGTCCATCCCGTCACGGCCTTCTGCGGACTGTCCATGTACATGCCGTCCTCCGGCAGCGCGCGCCTGTCCGAATTTTACCAGACGCTGGACTGGAACCAAGCAACAAAACTTATACAATCATACTAATTACAAAGTAAAATGAGAAAATTCATTGTCGCCGGTAACTGGAAGATGAACACAACCGTTCCCCAGGGCGTAGAACTTGCCAAAGCCGTGGTGGAGAAATCCCAGAATCTCCCCGCAAACGTCGAACTCGTCGTCGCACCTCCTTTCACACACCTCGTCAGCGTCTGCCAGGTGCTCCAGGGCTCCAAGGTGGCCCTGTCCGCCCAGAACTGCGCAGACAAGGAGAAGGGTGCCTTCACGGGTGAAGTCGCGGCTCCGATGCTCGTTTCCGCCGGCTGTACCTATACCATCCTCGGACACTCCGAAAGACGCCAGTACTATGGCGAGACCGATGCCAAACTGGTGGAGAAAGTGAAACTGGCCCTGGCCTCCGGCCTGAAGGTCATCCTCTGCGTGGGTGAGAACCTCGACGAGCGCGAAGCCGGCCGCCACTTCGACGTGGTCACCGAGCAGACCCGTAACGTCCTGTACAACTTCACGGCCGAAGAGATGGCATCCATCGTCATCGCTTACGAACCCGTGTGGGCCATCGGTACCGGCAAGACCGCTACGGCAGAACAGGCCGAAGAGATCCACGCCTGCATCCGCAACGTCATCGAGCAGAAGGTCGGCCAGACCGTCGCCCAGGATATGACCATCCTCTATGGCGGCAGCTGCAAGCCTTCCAACGCGAAGGAGCTCTTCGCCCAGCCCGACATCGACGGCGGCCTGATCGGCGGCGCAGCCCTCAAGGCCGAGGACTTCATCGCCATCGCCGAGTCCTTCTGAGACTCATCCGAATAAGCGGAAAAGGGCTGACCAAAGATTTTTGGCCAGCCCTTTTCATTTCAGTACCAGGCGTTTAGGCATCGATCACCATCACCGACACGGCGATCTTGCGGCGGGCGCACCAGAGCCAGACCTTGTTCCCTTCCACCTTTTCGACACGGAACTCCAGCGCGGCCAGGTTCTCGGCCGAATCGCCGGCCGACCAGAGAATATCCGCGGTCACCGTCTGTCCGACCGTCTGCGGCATCTCGCTGCAGGTCAGCTGGTAATAGGAAGACGCCGTATCATCCATCACCCGGAAACGGCATGCGCTGCGGTTGCATGACAGCTGGCTGTTGACCGGATTGTAGGTAAAGATCACCCGGCCGTTGTACTCCAGGCAGAGGTTTGGACTGGCCAGGAACTCCTCGCGGACTTTTTCCTGACAGGACAGCAACATCCCGGCAGCCAGCAAGATAAGCAAGGGTATGCGGAGTTTCATTTTACGGTGATTTCTTTGATGATGTTTTCCTGGCTGCCGTCCTGGTATTCGACGGTCGCCTTCAAGGTACCCGAGCGCGTCAGGCGATAGAATCCGTCCCCCTCCGGGGCGATGGGCTGGCCGTTGAAGGTCCAGCTCACCTTTACCGCCTTGTCCAGGTTATACACCCGCAGCGGCAGCACGGACCCGGCCGGGACCGTCCCGTCGGCGCCCACGGTCAGGCTCTTCACATAGATGAAAGGCAGACTGGTGGCATAGCGGTATTTCGTGGTGAAATTCACGGGGACCTGCTTGCTGGAGATGCCGCTCGTGCGGAAGGACAGGACGGCCCGATAGGCCTTTCCGGGGGTCAGGCCCTCCAGGGTCACCGTATATTTTCCGGGGGCATACGGCTCGATTTCCAGTTCTTTCCCGTCCGTCCCGGCCTGTCCCCAGGACACATAGGCATGGCCGGAATAGCCTTCCGTATCCGCCTCCCAGCGTAGGATGGCCGCGTCCTGGAAAATGAAACTCTCCACCCCGGCAACCTCCGGCACCAGGACGTCGCTCATCTTCGACACGGTGAAACGGACCTTGTTCCCGTCCCGGGTGATCTCTGTAATGGCGAGCGGCGATTCGGTCCCGTCCCAAAAGACGAAGGCCGGTGTGGTCAGGGCCGTGAAAGCGGCATATTCCCCGGCCGGATAAAAGAGCAGGGGCTGGTTGTATTGGAACTCCTGTGCGGAATTGTACGCGCGGATGCCCGGTGTCGCGCTGACCAGACGGGCGCAGGGGTGGTCCGGCCGGCAGTTGACTTCGTTCATCCGCCAGCGCCAGTCGGCGGTCACATCGGCTCCCTGGGAGTCCGAATGACCCGTACTCCGACCCGTCCTGTCCACCTGGTAGATCAGCAGGCCGGAGCCGCCGATATAGGCATCCCAGCCGCGCGCTTCCCGGCATTCCAGCAGGAAATACTCCCCTTCCACGCCGGTCTCATAGCGCAGATAGCGGCGGTTCTCGGAAATCGGTTCGAGGACATAGGTCCCTTCCTGCAGTTCCTCCACCTGGCCCAGGCCGAGATGGTCATAATCGACCGCATTGAAATGGGGCGGGGTGCGTCCGGCGTTGTTGTAGTTGCCGGCATCCATCAGCGCCGTCGTGCGCCACATGCCGCTGGACAGGCCGCCGCTTCCGGCATAATCCACATCATAGAGGTCCATCAGGCCGAAGGTATGGCTGTATTCGTGACAGAGCGTGCCGATGCCGGTCAGGACGAAGCGGCCGGACTCCAGGCGTTGCAGCTCCGTGGAGATGGTATATCGGTTCACCTGCACGCTGCCGAAGGTCGCATCGTGGTAGGCGGGATCGCCCTGGAGATAGGCCATGTGCGGCCAGACGCAGTCCTCGTCGCCGCCGTCCGCCTCCGATTTGCCGGCTACGATGATGAAGATGTTATCGACCTCTCCGTCCCCGTCTCCGTCATACTCCGCCAGGTCGATGCCGGCATCGACGGCTTTCTGGCAAAGCTCGGCCACGGCGGACCGGGGATGGTCGTCATTGCCGCGGGAATCGTTCGAAAAATAGGCGGAAGAAGGTTCGTCGAAGGTAAATATCTCGCTGACCTCGAAGGTGAAGGTCCAGTCGCCGCGGAATTGTTCTTCGAAATAATCCGCCATGCTGCCGGTCGCCCCGTCCTGCGAATAGCCTCTCTCGCGGATCAGCCGCTCGAAATCCTCCCGGGTATGCTTCATTTCGCCATCCGGGAACTGCGCCAGCAGGATCAGGCATTTCCGGTGGACGGGGCCCGTGGGGTCCGCCGAGCCCTCCTCGCCTTCCACCCGGAATCCGGTCATCGCCGCGGGAGCCGCCTGCCACATCTGCGCCGGGGCGAAACTGGCGGACAGGACCTCAGCAGGGGCCGGACGGCCGGCCAGATAGCCCGAGCGATACCGGGAGCCATCCCCCCGGAAGGCGGCATAATGCCACCATTTGTCGCTGTCCTGGATCAGCACATGTCCCTGGAGGTCCGTCACGGCATGCGCCCGTTCATCCCCGGAAATCACGGCCTGCAGGAGGGTCCCGTCGGGCTGCGTCAGGACGATGCGCCGACGAAGGGCCGGGACGGCCGCCACGGTAAGGCAAGCCATCCACGCCATCATGATGAGAATCAGCCGACGCATGGTCACAGTTTACAAGTACAAGGATACGGATTTTTTCGGACAATCCCAAATAAGAAGCGGTCTATCTATGGTAAAATATCGCCCTTACGGCCCAGCACAGATTATCCAAATCGGATATCCGTTTTGGATTATCCGTTTTGGATAATCTAAATAGGGATAGTATAAAGACCAAGAGGCCGGCTTGCACTCACGCGCTCGCCGGTCTCTAAGACGTGTACTAAAACCTAAACCTGCACTATAGATGCAGATCGGTCTGCGAATGTTGCACGATACTGCAAAAAAAATCAAAAAAAAAGCGAAATCCCCTAAAAAAGGGATTCCGCCGTACTCTTGGACAGGAAAAAACTATTTCGCGGCTTTCACAGACTCCTTGCGGAATTCTTTGAAATCATTCATCAGCTCCAGGGCGACCTTGCGGGCACGGGCACCGGCGGCTTTGTTTCCTTTCGCAATCTGCGCGTCAGCGTTCACGACAAAACTCTGATATTCCGCTTTGATCTTCTCGACAAGTTCTTTCATGATTCAAAAATAATTCGTTAAACTTAATGTTCAAAACCGCCTGCAAGGTAGTGATTTATCTTGAATTACACAAGGAATCCCTGTAAAAAAGAATCTTTTTATGCCTGATTTTCAGGCTTTTTCGCGATTTCAGAGCCTCCGGCCACACGCGTCTGGTTGAGCGTGTTCATCGTCCGGTCCGGACCGATGGTGACAAAGCTCCTGACCCCGGCGATCACCTTGTCGCAAAGCTCGGGCATCCGGGCGCGCTGGTCCTCTGTCAAGGGCCCCAGGACGAAGTCCACCTGACCGCCCTGGGCGAATTCATTGCCGATGCCCATCCGGATCCGGCACCAGTCCTGGGTACCGAGAACGGCCTGGATATGCTTGAGCCCGTTGTGGCCGCCGTCGCTGCCGCGTTTGCGCATCCGCAGGGTCCCGAAGGGAAGGTTCAGGTCGTCGCAGATAACCAGCAGGTTCTCCAGCGGAATGTTCTTCTTCTCCATCCAGTAGCGCACGGCATTGCCGCTGAGGTTCATGTAGGTGGAAGGCTTCAGCAGGGTGATGTGACGCCCCTTGAAGGACACTTCCGCCACATCGCCATACCGCTGGGTCGTGAAAACAGCATTGGATGCCTGGCTCCAGGCATCCAATACCATAAATCCCATATTGTGCCGGGTGTCGGCATACTCGCTTCCGATATTTCCCAATCCGACGACGAGATAGTTCATACCCGGCTCCTCTGGGGCATCATTACTCCTCGGTTGCGACTGCGGCGCTGTTGCGCGTAGCCTTGACACCACAGATGATAGAATCCTTCTGAGTGAGAATCGTGATGTTGTCATACTTGAGGTCTCCAGCCTTGATCTGCTCGCCAATGCCGAGCGGAGTGATGTCGATGTCCAGCTTGTCGGGGAGGTTCTTCATCAGGGCGCAGACGCGCACCTCACGGAGCAGCTTGACGAACTTGCCACCAGCCTGCACACCTGCGGCGTGACCAGTAATGTTCAGCGGCACCTTGATGGCGATAGGTTTCTCTTCGTTGACGGCCAGGAAATCGACATGGAGGCAATTGTCCTTGACCGGGTGATACTGGATCTCATGCAGGACGGCCGTGAATTTCTGGCCATCGCTCAGGACGAGGTCCACGATGAAAGATTCAGGGGTATGGGTGAGACCCTGGAGATCTTTTTCCACAACGGTGAAGAGGATGTTCTTGAGTCCGAGTCCGTACAGGTTGCAAGGGACGAGTCCCTGTCTGCGGTAGGCCTTGATGACAGCCTTGTTGCCAGTTTCGCGAATCTGGCCTTTCAGTTCAAAATGTTTCATTTTGTCTTGTTTGAAATGTGTTACTCAGTCTGATGTTTCACAGACCCCATTGCACCAAAGGGTTATCCCTTTATGAATTGCGGCGCAAAGTTAATACAATTTTATCATTTAATTGCAAGATTTTGTGTAAATTTGCAGTCTGTTCAGAAATGGAGAAAAACTAAGCTGCCCGTTTCAAAACCTGTGGCCGCCCGTGGCCACATGAACGGGAGGGGCCCAAACTTGTTTGGGAGGGATGAGCGAAGCGAAGGTTGTTGAAATGGGGCAGCTTAGTTTTTCGGAATGACACAAAAACGCATCCGATGAAGAATTTTGTAGAAGAATTGAAATGGAGGGGGATGATCCAGGATATCATGCCCGGCACAGAAGAGAAATTGATGGAAGGCCCGCAGGCCGCCTATGTCGGCATCGACCCGACAGCGGACTCCCTGCACATTGGCCACATGGTCAGTGTAATGATTCTCAAGCACTTCCAGAACTGCGGGCACAAACCCTACGCCCTGGTCGGCGGCGCCACCGGCATGATCGGCGACCCGTCGATGAAATCCGCCGAACGCAACCTGCTCGACGAAGCCACCCTGGCCCACAACGTAGCCGGCATCAAAGCCCAGCTGTCCCGCTTCCTGGATTTCGATTCCGACGCACCCAACAAAGCCGAACTGGTCAACAACTACGACTGGATGAAGGACTACTCCTTCATCAACTTTATCCGCGACATCGGCAAACACATCACCGTCAATTACATGATGGCCAAGGACTCCGTCAAAAAACGCCTGTCCCGCGACTCCAGCGAAGGCATGTCCTTCACCGAATTCAGCTACCAGCTGATGCAGGGCTATGACTTCTACTGGCTCTGGAAAAACAAAGGCTGCATCCTGCAGCTCGGCGGCTCCGACCAGTGGGGCAACATCACCACCGGCACCGAACTCATCCGCCGCATGGACGGCGGCGAAGCCTTCGCCCTCACCTGCCCGCTCATCCGCAAAGCCGACGGCACCAAATTCGGCAAAACCGAAAAAGGCAACATCTGGCTCGACCCGGCCAAGACCTCGCCCTATGAATTCTACCAGTTCTGGCTGAACGTCAGCGACGAAGACGCCGAACGCTATATCAAGATCTTCACCCTGCTCGACCGCGAGACCATCGAAGGACTCATCGACGAACACCGGCAGGATCCCGGCCAGCGCAAGCTCCAGAAGACCCTCGCCCGCGAAATCACCGTCATGGTCCACGGACAGGAAGAATATGACAAAGCCCTGGCCGCCTCCCAGATGCTCTTCGGCAACGCCACCTCCGAGGCCCTGCGCTCGCTCGACGAAAAGACCTTCCTGGCCGTATTCGACGGCGTACCGACCTTCGACGTCCCCGCCAGCGAACTGCCTTGCGGCCTGCTCGACTTCCTGGCCGTCAAGACCGCCGTCTTCCCCTCCAAGGGCGAAGCCCGCAAAATGGTCCAGGGCGGCGGCGTCAGCCTCAACAAGGACAAAGTCACCGACATCGACTACCAGGTGTCCGAAAAAGACATCCTCGACGGCAAGTACATCCTCGCCCAGCGAGGCAAGAAGAATTATTTCATCATCAATATCATCTAGATGGAAGCACCGGCAAGCACACGACAGCTCAAGGTGGCGAGGGAACTCCAGAAAGACCTCGCCGAAATCATCCGGAGCAAAGGCATGGCCGCCTTCGGCGGTGCCATGGTGACGGTCAGCGAGGTCAGGATCAGCCCCGACCTCTCCGTCGCGAAGGTCTATGTGAGCATTTTCCCCTCCGCGAAAGCGGAAACGACGATGGCGACCCTGCAGGAAAACGTGCGGGGCATCCGCGGCGAACTCGGCCGGGTGGTCGGAAAACAATTCCGCATCGTTCCCGAACTGGTTTTCCTGCTGGACTCCTCCATCGATTACGCCGAGCACATCGACGAATTGCTGAAAAAGTAGCATGCATTTGCCGCTGTACATTGCCAAACGATACCTTTTCGCCAGAAAATCCCATCAGGTCATCCATGTGATTTCAGCGATAAGCGCCATCGGAATGGCCATCGGTACGGCGGCATTGATCCTGATCCTGTCGGTTTACAACGGGTTCGACGGCATGGTGCGGAGCCTCCGTAGCAGCCTCGAACCCGATTTGCTCGTCAGCCCGGCGCAAGGGAAAGTCTTCACCGCCGACAGCAGCCTCCTCGCCTGGCTTTCCGCCCGGCCGGAAGTGCGTTCCGTCAGCGGCGTCCTGGAAGACCAGGTCTATATCCATTATGACGAGACGAGCGGCGCCGCCCGCGCCAAAGGCGTGGATGCGGTCTATGAAGCCGAAAGCCCGCTGGGAAAACACCTCACCGAAGGGAGCTTCACCCTGCGCCGCGGCGATGTGCCCCAGGCCGTCGTCGGAGCCGGTCTGGCGGCCTCCCTGCAGCTGAGCCCGCGCTTCCTCACCCCGATGGAACTGTATTACCCCTCCCGGACCCGGCCGCTCTCCATGATGAACCCGGCCGCGTCATTGGATATGGTAAAGGTATGGCCCTCAGGTATTTTCGCCGTCAATGAAGACCTCAACAAGGACCTTTTCATCCTGCCTGTCGAGACGATGCGCAGCCTGCTGGGCTACACGGGAGAAGAAATCTCCGCCCTGGAAATCCGGCTGAGCGGCTCGCCGAAAGTGCAGAAGGCATTCGCCCGCACCCTGTCCCAGCGGCTGGGCGAAGACTTCCTCGTCAAAGACAGGGAGCACCAGAACGTCACCCTGTACCGGATGATGCAATACGAAAAGGCCTCCATCTGGCTGATCCTGCTCTTTGTGATCGTCATCATCGCCTTCAACATCTTCGGCAGCCTGTCCATGCTGATCATCGAAAAAGAAGAAGACATCGAGACCCTGCGCAGCCTCGGGATGCCGGAGCGCAGCATCCGCCGGATCTTCCTGCTCGAAGGCTGGATGATCTCCCTGCTCGGGATGGTCTGCGGACTGGCCGTCGGCATCATCCTGGCCTTGCTGCAGCAGCATTTCGGCTTCGTCACGATGCCCGCCAGCTGGACGCATGACCCGTATCCCGTCCGCCTGCTGGCCTCGGATATCCTGCTGACCGCAGCCGGCGTCGCCGCCATCGGCTATCTGATTGCCCTGCTGCCGGTCTGGCGGGAATTCCGCCGTCAGCGTTTCTCGTAAACCTGGACGATCTCCCCGATATAGGCCGTGTGCATGCCCATCTTTTCATACCGGGGCCGCACGTCTTCCGGAAGGAGCTCCGCCTGGAAGGGCTCCGCATAGATTTTCTTGCATTCCAGGGCCAGGCAGGCCTCCTTGAACATCGGGTTGCCCAGCGCTGAGAATTCCACCGTCAGCCCGGCGTTGGCCACCTTGTCGGGGTCGTCCCGCAGGGAATGGGAACCCAGATACACAAGCGCTTCCTTGCCCGTCTTGGGGAAAGCGGACACCGTGAAATACTTGTTCTCGTCCATCAGTTTCTTGGTCGCCCGGTCGGACGACACAAAGACCATGACCACCGGCTTGTTCCACAATTCGCCGATCGTGCCCCAGGAAATGGTCATGGCGTTGTGCAGGGTGGCATTGCCCACGGCCAGGGCCATCCAATCCTTGTCGAAAGCCGCCACCGGATGCATCTGGAGGTCATCCACCTCGATTTTTTCCCATTTCATATCCGTTACATTGCGTTCTTCGTCGGTCTTCCGGTTGCCGCAGGCGACCAGGGCAATCAGTGTCGCGACCATAAGTCCTATTCTCTTCATTTTCAGATAATTATAAAGTTATTCTTCGGGCAGGAACATCGGGTCCCAGGCGGGCAGGCGGATGGGCTTCTGCTCCAGCATCTGCAGCACGTCCGCCGGCACATACTTCTTCTCCACGACCAGGCGGAACATATAGTTGTCGAACCACTCGTCCGTCATGATGATGTTGCCCTTGTATCCCGAGCTCGCGCCCCAGCTGTTCTCCACCATCCATTTGACCGGCCGTCCCTCCTGGATATCCACCGCAATCAGGGTCATCGCATGGGAGGAGCCGCTGGCGTGGGTCATGACCCGCTCGCGCTTGCCCATGCCCAGGGTGATGCCGAAGAGGGATTCGTAGTCGAAGTTCCGCAGGTCCGCCACGCCGCTTTTGCGGTTCAGGCATTTGCCCACGTCGCAGGAGAAATACATCGCCGTATTGTCCCGGATGGAGGCGATGGCCATTTCCTTGATCCGGTCCATCGGAAGGTTGATATACAGCCAGTTATGCCCGTCATAGACATGGCGGTCATATTCGATTTCATAGACCTTGCCGTATTCGCGGACCGGGTCGTTCATGATCATGACATAGTTGCCTTCCAGGTCTTCCCCGAGATATTGCCGGTAGAAGGACTGCGGCGTGTAGGTCTCGCGGCTGACCAGGCGACCCTGGGCGTCATAGCGGGCCCAGACAAACTCCTGCGGCGGCACACCCAGGCAGAGCGCGAGGATATGATAGATCTCCTTGAGCATCTGCGTCTTCATGGGCATCAGCTTGTCCAGGACCTTCTTCGGGTTCTTTTCGGCGGCAGCCGCCTCGCGCAGGCGCAGGCCGTCCTCGCGGAGCTTCTGACTGAGGATGGACCACATCTGTGAGGTATTGTTGCTGCTGTAGGTCTCGGGCATCGCCTCCGACGGCACCACGCCGTACTTCATGACCAGGTTCGACACGCCGGTGAACTGCCCGCCGTCGCCGATCGGGTTCTGGAACAGCCAATCGACCGTCCTGTCGTCAAAGGGCTTATCGCGCGTGTCGATCACCCCCTGCAGGAAGAGGTTGGCCTTCTCCAGCTGGTCGTAGAAAAACAGGTAATTCTGGGAAAAGGTAAAGGCACCGAGGTCATACTTGGCGATCATCTTGGCCCGGAGCACATTCAAGCCCGTAAACAGCCAGCACCGGCCGGAAGACTGCTGGTCGGTCCGGCCCACGGTCTTCACCTCGTCCGAAAAATGGGTATCGATCATGGCGGAGGCCTCCGCATTGGCGGCCAGCACGGACATGGAAGTCTGGTTCAAGGCATTCCGGAGGGCCTTGTCGGCCGGGGTATAGCCCTCGGCGAGTTGCCGGAGCATGCCCTCGTCAATCCCCTGGGCGAAAGCGCCGGCCGCGAGCAGCAGACTGGCTGCGGTCGCAAAGATTCTTTTCATCATAATTCGAAGCATTTGGCCAAAGATACGAAAAAAGTACGGCATAAGGAATGATAAAATGACTATCTTTGCGGTCATGAAAAAGAAAGGGACCTTTTTCCTGCCGGCGGCGTTCCTGCTGGTCATCCTGCTGGCCGGCGGCGGACTGCTCTGCGGCGGCGTCACGTTGACACCCGGAGAGGTCTGGCAGGGACTGCTGGGCCAGGGTGAGGCGGCGGGCATCGTGCGCGGTATCCGCCTGCCAAGGGTCCTGACGGCCCTGCTGGCCGGGGCCGCCCTCGCCCTGTCCGGAGCCCAGATGCAGGCCGTTTTCCGCAATCCCCTGGCCGACCCGCACATCATGGGCGTCAGCGGCGGAGCGGGCCTGGGCGCCGCCCTCGCCACGGTCACGTCCATCGGGACCGCCGGGATCGCCCTTTCCGCCTTTGCCGGAGCGCTGGCCACCTCCCTCCTGGTCCTGCTGGCCGCCAGGCGCTTTCCCGGCAGCGGCACCCTGCTGATTTTCGGGGTAATGCTCGGTTTCATTTTCAGCGCCCTGACCTCCCTGGTCGAATATACCGCCAACGAAGAAAGCCTGAAGCTCTTTTACAGCTGGGCGGCGGGCAGTTTCCAGGGAGCCGGTGCGAGCGGCGTCTGGGGCATGGCGGGCGCCCTGGCCGTCGGTGCGGCCCTCGCCCTGTGGCAGGGCAAAGGCCTGGACCTGCTGCTTTTCGGCGACGAATATGCCGCCCTCTCCGGCGCGCCCGTCGGGAGGATCCGCAGCCTGGCCGTGCTGGGCTGCTGCCTGATGACCGGCACTATCACCGCCTTCTGCGGCCCGCTGGGATTCGTGGGCATCATCGCCCCACACATCGCCAGACGCCTGGGCGCGACCTCGGCCCACCGGACCGTCCTGCCGGGGAGCATCCTGACCGGAGCCATCCTGAGCCTGGCGGCCGACATCCTCGCACAGGCCTTCCCCACCCCCGTCCCGGCCGGCTCTACGCTGGCCCTGCTCGGCATTCCGCTGATTTTGGTCATTATGATGAGAAAATAGCGCCCAAGGCATGCTTCTTGCGAAGGCTCATAAACTATGAAAAGAATCTTATCGTTTTTGCTGATTTTCGTCTGCACCTTCGCTTCCGCCCAGGTCTATATCGATTTCAACCAGATGCAGCAGTACCAGAACGTACGGCTGAAGCTACAGCTGCAGGACGCGGCCAGCCATGAAGCCATCCCCTACGCTTCGGTCTATCTGGTCCCCAAGGGTGACACCACCATCACGAATTTCGCCCTGACGGACGAAAAGGGAGCCGTGGAAATCCGCGAAATCAAGCCCGGAAAATACATGCTCAACGCCGAGATGATCGGCTACAAGCCCTACGAAAAGGAACACGACATCCGCGGCTGGACGGTCGATCTGGGCATCATCACGATGGAAGAAGACCCCGAATTCATCGACGCCGCCACCATCACGGCCATGGGCAATCCGGTCACGGTCAAAAAGGATACGCTGGAATTCAACGCCAATGCCTTCCGGGTGGGCGAGAACGCCATGCTCGGCGAACTGCTCAAACGGATGCCCGGCATCGAAGTCGGGGAAGACGGGTCGGTCAAGGTCAACGGGGAGGCGGTCGATAAGCTCACCGTCGGCGGCAAGACCTTCTTTTTCAAGGACCCGTCCATGGCCGTCAAGAACCTGCCGGCCAAGATCGTCAACAAAATCAAAGTCATCGACAAAGATAAGCCGCAGGCCCAGTTCACCGGCGTCAGCAACGGCAAGGAAGACAAAGAAAAGGTCATGGACCTCGAACTGAAGGAGGAATACCGGAAGGGCTGGTTCGGCAATGCCAAACTCCTGGGCGGCATGTCCCTTCCGCCCAAGGACGCCGACCCGCTGATGGAACGCCGCAAATTCCTCTTCAACGGGAATGCCCTCCTGTCCGGCTACAATGACCAGGACCAGGTCGTCTTTCTGGGCAACGGCATGAACGCCCCGGAGCCGGGGGCCTTCCTGGTCTTCGGCTGGGACCGGGCGGGCAGCGACGCCTTCGACGGGAAGAACGGCCTGGTGACGACGGGCCAGCTCGGTGCCAACTACAACACGAACCGCATCAAGGGCTTCGCCACCACCGCCAGCGCCAATTACAAACACAGCTTCAAGGACGCCCGGGAACGCTCCTCCCGCACCGCTTTCCAGGACGACGGGAACAACCTGCTGACCGACGGTACCTACAACGGCACCGGCTCGTCCGACGGGATCAACCTCGACTTTGAAATGGAGAGCCAGGAAGGGGCCGATGTTTCCTTCAACTTCTATCCTTACCTGAATTTCAGCCGCAAAGACAGGCACATCAACGAAGGTTCCGCGACCTCGGCCGGCGGTAGCGAACTCAACCAGACCGAAGGCGTCAACATCCAGAATTCCCGCTTCATGGAAGGCGGAGGCAGTTTCTGGACAGGCATCAAGAAACTGGGCAAGGAGCGCAGGAGCCTCACCCTGGGCGGCAATTTCGGCCTGAGCGGCCAGCGGGGCGAAAGCCAGGAATATCGGAAAACCACCGGCGGCGGTGCCATGCTGGAACTCCGGGACCTGCTGTATGACATCCGTTCCCGGGAGCTGTCCTTCGGCGGAGACCTGGCCTACACCGAGCCGTTCGGCGAGGCCTGGGCCCTGCAGGCCCGCGTGGAAGGCCGCTTCCGGCGGTCGGAAAGCGGCAAGGCGGCCACCGACCGGATGACGTCCCTGCCCAACGACTACTATTCCACCTCTTCCCACAACCGATATATCTGGCTGAACGAGCGTCTGCTGGTCCAATACCGCAAAGACCCGTTCAACCTCACGGGCGGCCTGCAGGTGGAGCAGAGCAACAACGAGACCCGTTCCGTCTCCCTGGGCAAAGAGAGTTTCGCCCCGGGCGAATGGCGGGTGAACCTGGCCCCGTACGTCACGTTCCGCTACGCCAAGGAAGCGCTGTCCTTCTATGCCTATCTGGACGGACGGAGCTCCACCCCTTCCAACAGGCAGCTGCTTGCCACCCTGGACATCTCCGACCCGATGCAGATCACGGCGGGCAATGCCTGGCTGAAGCCTTCCTTCAGCCAGAACGGACGGACCGGTTTCCAATACAGCAATCCCAAATCCGGCACCTTCCTGGACCTGCACATCAACGGCGGCCTGGTCACGAACGGCGTGGTCAACGCCACCTGGTTCGACACGGACGGTATCCGCTACGCCATCCCGGTCAACGCGAAATCGCCCTCGGCCAACGGCGGTGCCTATTTCAACTTCAACCAGCCCCTCGACAAGGGGCGGCACCTGACCTTCTACTTGAGTGCCTCCATCGGGCTGAACCGCGCCACCAGCTACCAGCCCGGCACACGGATGGACGGGCTCATTACCGGCGAGGGTTTCGACTACCAGACCATGATGGCCAACCTGTGGGGCGACGCCTCCGGCAGCCGGTTCTACAGCGGCGAGAGCGGCTTCAAGGAAAGCCTGACCCGGAGCCTCCAATGGACGCTCCTCCCGCGGCTGAGCTACCGGGGCGACCATTTCAGCGCCAACACCGGGTACATCGCCACCAACAACCGGACCCGCTATTCCCTGGACAACACCGCCGACACGGACACCTGGCAGCACATCATCATGGCGGATATGATGTACCAGAGCAGCAAGGGCCTGGAAATCTCCACCAGCGGAAACTATACCTTCTACCGGGGATACAGCTATGGCTTCGGCGCGCCGAAATTCATCTGGAACGCCGGCATCAGCCAGACCATCAAGGCCTTCACGGTCAGCCTGAAAGTTTCCGACATCCTCGGACAGGGGAACAACCTGAGCCGTGTCGCCACGGACGAATACATCCAGGATACCTATACCAATCTCCTGGGCCGTTATTTCCTGGTGGGCGTCTCCTTCAATTTCGGCAAGATGAACGCCAAAAACAACCGGGCCGTGCAGGACGCCATGTGGCGTAACTTGTAAATTCCCCTTGCACAGTTTGGAATTTCTTTGTAAATTCGCAGGCAATTCCAAAACAAGGGTAACATGGCGGAACTCGACACCTTACGAATTGCACTGACGCCCGATGAGCAGCGGGTCGATGCACGGCTGCGCGCCCTGAAGGAGGACTTCCTCCAATCTTATCACGGGCAATACAACATGTTGACAGATAGCGAGATATGGCAGAGCGGACTATACCGTTTCTGCCATTCTCTGCCTAAAGGGGCGGACCTGCATATCCATGGGCTGGCCTGCCTGCCGGTGCGGGAGATGACCGATTGGCTGATGAGCCAGGGGGATATGTACATCCACACCGGCGAGATGCCCCAGCGCGGCTCCATCCGTATGATGGACCCCTCCGCGGGGATTCCCGAGCCCTACAAACGTTTCGCCGACGCCCTGATGGACGGGGACATCACGCCCGAAGAACTCCAGCGCATCTGGAGCGTGCTCGGAGCCGGCCCGGACCAGACCATCTGGGAATGGTTCGAAACCATCTTCGACCGCCATCTCTTCGCCACCAACAACGATATCGTCACCCGGTATTACGAGGCCGTTTTCCGCTACTATGTATCCCTGGGCATCCAACTGGTGGAAATCCGCATCCTGCCCTTCGGCACGCCGGAGGAAGCCGCCGCCATGGCGACGGCCATCCGCGACGCCTACTACCGCGTCATGGACACCGAACCGGGCTTCTGCGTGCGTCTGCTGGGCTGCGGCCTGAAATACGCCTGGGTCGATCTGGGCGTAACCACCGCGATGATGGAGAATGCCGCCTACATCCACGAGAACGTGAAGGATATCCGGCGCGGGGAAGATTTCCTGACAGCCCTGGACCTGGTGAACGAAGAGGACCGCAGCCACGAGATTTCCTTCTATGCTCCCCTGCTGACCCGTCTGGTGCAGGAGCATCCCGGTCTGAAGCTGATGCTGCATTGCGGGGAATCCCTTCACCCGGACAGCCGTTCGGTGGAAGAGGCCCTGACCCTCTCCCCTGTCCGCCTGGGACATGGATTCAACCTGTATCAGCACCCCGAGCTGCTGGAGCAGGTGCGAGCGGAAGGCATCTGTCTGGAAGTCTGTCCGGTCAGCAACCTGACGCTGGGCTATCTGAAAGACCCGGCCAACCATCCGGCCCGGGGATACCGGGCCGCCGGCATCCCGATTGTCCTGGCCTCGGACGACCCGGCCTTCCAGGAGCACACCAACCTGGTGGATGACTTCTTCGTGGCCACGGCCGGCTGGGACCTGGGCCTGGGCGACCTGAAAGAGCTGGCAGCCCATTCGATACGCTATTGCTCCGCCGGAGCGGCGACCAAGGAGCAACTTTTCCGCGAATGGCAGCGCCGCTGGGATGCATTTATCCGGAAGAATTGCTAACTTTGCAGTCCTGAATACATAGGACATGCAGATTATCAAAGATACAAGTTTTGGCGGAGAGCGGCCCTTGTTCGGCCTGCATGACACGCGCCTGGAAAATGTGACGATTACGGAAGGAGAATCCGGCATCAAATGCTGCAGGAACCTCGAAGCCGACCACTGCCGTTTCATCGGGAAATACCCCTGGTGGCATGTAGATAAATCCTTGATTACCCATTGCTATTTCGAAGTAGGGTCGCGTTCCGCGATCTGGTACAGCCGCGACATGGTGATGCGCGACTGCATCATCGACGGACCGAAGTTCTTCCGCGAGATGGACTCTCTCAAGTTGGAAAGGGTCAAAATCACCGATGCGGACGAGACTTTCTGGAAGGTCAACAACCTGACGGTCAAGGATGTAGAGCTGCACGACGGGACCTATCCCTTCATGTTCTGCACGCATGTCGATGTGGACGGGCTGGTGTCCGATTCGAAATATGTATTCCAGTATGTCCGGGACGCCGTCATCCGCAACGCCCGGATTACGACCAAGGACGCCTTCTGGGAGACCGAGAATGTCACGATTTACGACAGCGAGCTGCATGGCGAATACCTCGGCTGGCATTCCAAGAACCTGCGGCTGGTCCGTTGCCACATTACCGGAGAGCAGCCGCTGTGCTATGTGGACGGGCTGGTGCTGGAGGATTGCACCTTCGGGCCGGACTGCGACCGCATGTTCGAGGACAGTACGCTGGAGGCGGACATCAAGGGCTCCGTCACGAACATCAAGAATCCCCGCAGCGGCCACATCACGGTGGACCGCGTCGGTTCGGTCACCCTGGACGAATATCTGCTCGCCCCGGGTGACTGCGTGATTACCGAACGGATGAAATAGCTACTGGATAAAAGCGACGATTTCGCCTTTTTCCACCTTCTCTCCCTGCTTCCCCATCACGGCTACGATGCGGCCGTCTGTCGCGGCAGGGATTTCTTCCATGCCATAGAAGGTCTGCACATAGCCGACGGGCTTTCCGGCTTCCACCTTCACCCCGACCACGGGGGCCTTGGAGTCATCCACCGCATCGACTTCCCAGAGCAGCTGGCCCTTGGCCGGCGCCTGCACGGGAATGGCCTGCGGATGGGCTTTTACGAAGGAATCCACATCGAATTTGGGCATCTCCACGACGGGACGCACCACCTGGATGGGCGCACCGGCCTTGGCCCGCTGGGCCTCCAGGTCCTTGTTGAAACGCTCCTTGGCGACGCCGCTCTTGTAGTCGCGGTACTGGCCCTCGTGCATGGCGAACTCGAAGAGTTCTTCCTGGTCCTGTCCCTCGTCCCAACCTTCTTCCTGCATCATCTTGCGGAATTTCGGCAGTTCGTCCGGATACATGTCCTGCGGGTTGCCGGTGTAGAATTCGAGGCCTTTTTCCTGGGCCAGCGCGACGATTTCGGGCGCCAGTTTGCCGGGCAGGGTACCCATCTTGCCGAGGATCATCCCCCAGGTATCCTTATCGATGGTGGTCCAGCGCGGTTTTCCGTTCAGGACGTTGAGCAGGTTCATCAGCGCCGTATTCTTGACATACTGGCTGAACGGGGTCACGAGCGGCGGATAGCCCAGACGCGGCCAGACATATTCCACCTCCTGGAACAACTTGACCATCAGGGTGTCCAGGCTGATTTCAGGACGACCATGGGCGCGTTCCGCGGCATTGATGGCATTCTGGAATCCCTTCAGGTCGGCCATCATCGAGCCCATCATGCCGCCGGGCAGGCCGCAGCCCACCAGCAGGGAGGACATCAGGGCATTGGACGGATTAATCCAGTAGCCCAGGAAATCATCGATGAACTTCTGCGTCAGGCGACGCACCTCCATGTAGGCGTCCATGTCCAGGTCCTTGACCTGGAAGCCGTCCGCGCGCATCATCTCCCGGATCGTGATCACGTCGGGATGCACCTTGCCCCAGGACAGGGGTTCGACGGCCACATCCAGGTAATCCGCGCCGGCACGGGCCACTTCGAGCATCGACGCCGGCGAGAAGCCGGGACCGGTATGGCCATGGTACTGCACCTTGATGTGGGGATATTTCTTTTTGATGCAGGCCGTGAGCTGCGCGAGGAAGGTCGGACGGCCGACGCCGGCCATGTCCTTCAGGCAGATTTCATCGGCACCATATTCCACGACCTTATCGACGACCCCCATGTAATACTCCACCGTATGGACGGGTGAATTCGTGATGGACAGGGCGACCTGCGACACCATACCCGCTTTCTTGGCATATTCCACGGAAAGCCTGAGGTTGCGGTGGTCGTTCAGCCCGCAGAAGGAACGGGCGATGTCCGTCCCCTGTTTCTTCTTCACCTTGAACATGAGTTCCCGCACATCCGCCGGCACCGGATTCATCCGGAGGGCGTTCAGTCCGCGCTCCAGCATGTGGGTCTGGATGCCGGCCTTGTGGAACGGAGCCGTCCATCTGCGTACCGCCACGTTGGGATTCTCGCCGAACAGCAGGTTCACCTGCTCGAAGGCGCCGCCGTTGGTTTCCACACGGTCGAAGCACCCCATGTCGATGATGGCGGGGGCCACCTCCACGAGCTGGTCCACGCGGGGGACATAGCGGCCGGAAGACTGCCACATATCCCGATATACGAGGGAAAACTTGATTTCTCTTGCCATAAACCTATTGATTAGTCCGCACATCGTGCGAGTACAAAGATACGAATTTCCGGCGAGAATCGTATATTTTGCGAATTTTTCGAGAAAACATCTTGCATGCCCGTTTTTTTTTCGTATCTTTGCAGTCCATTCATGGTGGATGTAGTTCAGCTGGTAGAGCATCGGATTGTGGTTCCGAGTGTCGTGGGTTCGAGCCCCATCATCCACCCCTTCAGCAACTCTCGGAAGCGTCCGGGAGTTGCTTTTTATTTTGGTGCTTCCTGTATCAGTACCTTCCTTGGTTGTATTTCTTTAAAATAAAATAAGCAGACACCTATTAAGGGTAAGTATCTGCTTTATCTTTTCTAACAGCCATTAATCCTAATGACTGGGGCAAAGTTACAAATAAATCTCAATCAGGCAATTTTTTCAAGGGTTTTTATTTGCATTATTGAACGTCAACGTCCTCTTGACTAGTCGTAACCTCAGGATAGTTTTTTTGCTTTTTTTACATTTTTATCTATCTTTGCATTTAGACCGGTCTAGAACATGACTGTTGACTAAAATAACGAATTTAAACCACGCACAATGAAAACAAAAGTTGTTACCGTTTTAAGCCTTTTACTATTATCGATTCCTCTAGTTCTTACAGCTGCCGTATCCTCTTGGTATACAATATACGGATATGTTGAAGATGAAGTAGAGGATCCGGTTATCGGCGCAAGTGTTATAGTTACAAATGACAAATTCGAAAATCCCAATGGGACGCTTACAGATTATCAGGGGACGTATATATTGGGCGTAAATGCTCTGTATTGGAACTCTCAGGTGGGCCGTTTTTGTTCAAATGTACACATTTCTTATATTGGTTACCAGCCGGAACTTATCATTGTTCCTTTACTCCATAGAACGATTAACGTTGAAGTTCAACTCACTCCTGACATTTTAGAATAATGAAAAGAATAATGATTATTCTGTTGCTGCTGAATACATTTCTTTCAGCCGCACAGATACGTTTATCCAAAGTCCAGGCATATGCGGAAGGCGCCCATTTTATCAGTGCGACCGTTTATGATGCCAGAATGCTGCAGGAGGAGTATGCCAAAACGCCGAAATCGGTTTTTTTGATCAAGGATGCAGAAGTCACAATTGCCTCAAAGGATGTTGAAAAGAGTGAAAGCACCCGAGATCTTGGGTATGCCTGGTTTTTTGAGGATTTTAAGTCGGCTAAACTCGAGGTGAGCGTAAGCAAAAAAGGATATAAAGATTTCAGCGAGACGTGGCGGCTAACCCGCACGATGGAATACATCGAAGTGTTCATTACTCCGGAAATTGAAACAGATCTTCCTGGCCAGTAACGCATGAATGAACATTCTCCCCATCATACTGGCCTTCCTTTTGATCCCTTTCCATGCGCAGCAGCATAAAAAGGATACCGTCGTATATTCGGAGAAAATAGATTCCAGTTTAGTAACTGCCCGAATGTCAATTATTTCGCATTCGGGGGACACGTTGGTATTAAATACGGGCAGCATAAAGAATCTCGAGAATGACAGATTAAGGGACCTTCTTGCTAAATTGCCCGGGGTAACGATACGGGATAATACGATCAGTATTATGGGGGAGCCCGTCAAAAAAATCTTGTTGAACGGGAAGTTGGTATTCGGAGAAAATGTCCATGCCCCGCTTGATTTAATCCTCGCCGATGCCGTGAAAGAGATTCAATCGTTCCGGGAGCACGATCGGACGAGAATGATTGAGTCTGACACCCTTGGCTTCAAACAAAGGGTCATGAATGTCCGTACAAATCATGGCGAAGATTCGATCTGGGAATTGGCTGGACGGGCGGATGCGGGAGCAAATATTTCAAGGACAAATCAGTGGGAACCCCTCGCAGACCTTGGCGTTTCCTATGCAACATTCAAGGATGCGGCCCCAGGGATGGAAGCGAGTGTCCAACTTGGGAACAATGTGCTGGACGGGGCTGTGTTGATGACACCTGAAGCTGTTGCAAAAGGCGTGTTCAATCTGTCGAAGACCGTACCCTTCAAAAGGAAAAGCGCAATCCATATCACTGCTGGCTACAATTATAAAAGAGCCTATTCGTCGGTTCAAGAGATAAGCCTGATAGATAGCTGGCAACAAAGCGAGGAGAGCAGATCCACCCAGAAAAAAGCGATTGTGTCAGCAAATGGCGTATTGTCCAAAAGCATAGCCCAATCAACGGCAATCACTGTCCTCACCGGTTTAGACTTGTCTTCCGATGCCGGTCAAGACATTACCCATGCACTTTTTACAGCCCCGTCAATCATATCTTCCGACCAAAACAATATTGACGGATTATTCAACGTGAAGGCTATGGCAAAGTTTTCTTTGGACCATCGTACTGAAAACAACAAAGGGAAATTACATCTGGATGTTAGCATTGGCGGGGGCAACAGCCATGAAAGCGAGGATTATTCCGATACGCTTGTGTCCGCTACCCACCCTTCCTGGTATTATCAGAGCGTCAGGGCGCCGGGTATCAATCCTCA
The DNA here is from genome assembly GCA_017471025.1 of Bacteroidales bacterium. Taxonomy (GTDB): domain Bacteria; phylum Bacteroidota; class Bacteroidia; order Bacteroidales; family UBA932; genus Cryptobacteroides. Next base: position 18,604 of record JAFUWX010000005.1, on the reverse strand, counting down.
TGTATCATTCTCTTGGAAGTATTCTTTTACGCCGGCACTGGCATTTTCCGCGACGGCCACCTATCGAGGGGAATTCAAAAAGCACCAGCGGGATTTCTTCGACAGAATTGCTGACGCTCAAATCCTTCCGTTATCATATAACTTTTTTCAGTCTCTATCAGATGGGCGTTTGGGAGGCCATTTTTTATTCCATAAAGATAGGATTGAATTGATGGCCGGAGTGGGTATCAGTACGACAACGAATGCTATTCGAGATGTCTTGAATGCCAGCAACGATCTGAAAACCACCCGAATATCCCCGATTCCCGTTTTTAGGCTCAAGCTGATGTACCCGTTTCTGCAGGTTAACATGTACTATAATGAATCGCACTCCCTTCCCGATTTGTTACAGTTGATGAACTGCTTGAATTATTCTCGGCAATACTCGGTTTCTTTCGGAAATAGAGATTTGAGGCTCCAGAAGAATAGAGTCGCATCGCTGACCTTGAGTCATACGGCATTCCCCCTATCAACTGTCTTTGAATTGAAAGGTCTGGCATCTTTCTATCAAGATAAAATTATAAATAGCATTCAGAGACTTGAATCCGAAATGTACCTGAAAGAATTTGATATAACGCTTCCGGCTGGTACACAGGTTATTACGCCGATAAATTCCAGCGATTCCTTTTCGTTGGATTTTAGGATTCATGCAGTAAAGAGCATGATTGACATTTGCAGTATAAGCGTTGAAGCCGGGTGGTCATATATAAATTCTCCATTTTCATATCATTCCCGTCAGATAGCGAATATGTCAAAAGCGCTCAGTACCGCCGTCAGCGTAACGACAATGTTTTCGGAAAAAGTCCATATCGGACTCGGTGTAGATTATGTTGCCGGAAAACAATACCAAGATGCTGAGTTCCGTTATTTATCACAAACTGTCAACGCGATAGCGAATATCAGATTGCTGCTTCCATACGATATCTCTGTAATTTCGTCAAATGAGTTCAGGGGCCTTTTTGTCCAGAGCCAGAATTATGCGGTAAAACGCTTTTTATCAGATATTTCCTTGGAATATTTGACAGGAAGAAAACGGGATATCACGCTGTTCCTGTCCGCCCATGATCTTTTCCATGCGCATGACGCAGAAAATAGAATCATGACGGATGACATGATGAGAACAGCCGTCACGTATAATCTGGGGCGGGCGATAACCGTCGGGGTCAAATATTCCCTGAACAGTCAAAAGCTGAACAGGTAGGTTTACAGGGCGTTATACCCGGCGTCTGTTATGATATCAGCATGAATGACATCATGCGTTCAGCAGCGGCGGTTCGCATTCGGAAGGGCGTGCAAGGCCTTCGGCGACTGATGAGCACATATCCTCGAAATAGGCAGCTATCCCATCAGCAATTTTCTGGGCAAATTGGCGGTCCCTCCTGGGGTACAGGTCCAGATAAAGCCGCCCGTTCTCTCCGCAAAAATAGCCCATCGAGGCGTTGGCTACCCAAAGGATATTCGTAAGGCGCAGCTGAAGCTGATTGTCCCGGCATTCGACGAAGACCTCAAACGATGTGAGTACGTTACGCGGAATCATCCGAAACCAAAATTTAACATGCGTGCAACCGCTGTTCGTGCATTGGAATATGGCGCCGTTCTCGGAGGTGGATGCAGGCCTGTTCTGCAAGCTGAAAGTATTCCCGCTGCGTTCCAGCCATTCCCGGTACCGCAGATAAATGTACCGGGACGACACGTCCGGCACCTCGAACGTTTCCTGAAAAGTCAAGGTTGCATACTCTTGCCCCCGCACAGCGAGCGCGGACAGCAGGAAAACGATGGCGATAATAACTCTTTTCATACTCTTTTCTGTCGAAAGTCGGTCCGGAAGGCGGCCTTATCCTGAGGATTTTGATTCTCCTGTTTTTTCATATCGCATCATCTTTATACAAGCCTTGGATCTCAGCTAAAATATCTGCAACCAGGTTCGTCTGACAAATATACAAAAAATATGATAGAAGCAAATCATGTCCGTGGCGGGTTACGCTGCCGAAGAATCAGCTTTTTAGTCAGCACCTTTTTGTTCAACGGCCGACGGGGCTGGAAATAACAGTGGTTCATCGTGGACTAGGTTTGTTCCCAAAGGATAGCTTGTTTATTTTTCTAAATAGCACCAAATTTGCACGAGTGTAGAAAAATAAAGAGTGTTTAATTTTCTACAACCGCGAAATTTCTTTGTTTGTAGAAAAATAAAAGCTATATTTGTGCAAAATTCTCAAGGTTATGACAGGAAGAATAAAAGAACAGAAACAGCTGGAGAAGTTGTTCAGGAGTAATGATTCAGAATTCGTCGCGGTATATGGACGTCGCCGTGTCGGAAAAACGTATCTCGTCAAGGAGTACTTCAAAGGAGAATTCGCCTTCTGGCATACCGGATTATCTCCATATGACAGAGACAGGAAGAACCTGCTACAGGACCAGCTGAATGCCTTTCATCATACATTACTGAGATATGGACTGAAAGAAACGCCATGCCCGAAAACGTGGATGGATGCCTTTTTTCTTTTGGAACAGCTCCTTGAGACAAAGAAACAAGGAGAGAAAAAAGTCGTGTTCATCGATGAATTACCCTGGCTGGATACGGCGCGTTCGCGCTTTGTGCCGGCTTTTGAGAATTTTTGGAACGGATGGGCAGCAAAACGGGATGACATTCTGCTCATCGTCTGCGGCAGCGCTACTTCCTGGATGGAAGACAATTTGATTAACAATAAAGGCGGCTTGTACGGAAGAATAACTGAGAAAATACATCTGAGCCCTTTCACCCTCGCCGAATGCAGGTCGTTTTATGATGAGGCGGGCGTAAAAATGTCTATATATGACATTGCTCAGTCATATATGGTACTGGGAGGGATTCCTTACTATATGAAGATGGTTGATCCGGAGTTGTCGCTGGCTCAGAACATTGACAAACTCTTTTTTGCCAAAGACGCAAAACTCGGTGATGAATTCGACCTGTTGTTCGGTTCGTTGTTCATCAACCCGGAGCAATACAAGAGTATAGTCCGTTTGTTGGCCACCCGTCATTCCGGTTTGACACGGGAGTCTATTTCGAAGAAGACCGGCATCGAGGACGGCGGCGGCCTGACCCAACAGCTTAAAGCGCTGATGGCGAGTGATTTCATCATGAAATATATCCCGTTTGGAGAAAGTGCAAAGAGGCCCTATTACCGCCTTACAGACAGTTTCTGCCGTTTTTGGCTTTATTTCGTTGAAAAGAAGGAAGTTACTGACAGAAATTTCTGGATGAACAATTTAAAATCACCCGCTTTGAATGGGTGGAGAGGGCATGCTTTTGAGGAGTTGTGCCTCAACCATATTGACGAAATCAAAAAAGCGCTCGGCGTAAGCGGAGTGAATTCCGAAGAATCCCAGTGGTCGGTCCAGGGAGATGACGACAGAGAAGGAACACAGATAGACCTTATCATCGACAGAGCCGACAATGTGGTAAACCTCTGTGAAATAAAGTTCTACAATGGAGAATTCAAGGTGACGAAGGAATACAACAAAAAACTCAACAGCAGGCTGGCCATTCTACAGGAAAAACTTCCGAAACGAAAGATCGTTCACATGACCCTGATTACTACGGAAGGTCTGGTATCTAACGAATATCGGGATGCTTTCCAGAAGGTTGTCCTTTTAGAGGACTTGGTTTAGTCACTCAAAAAAAATAAAACGTCTCAGTCCAGCCGGGCGGCGCGGTCATAGCCGTCCGCCGGGGCCTTCCAGATGGAGGCGATGATGAGCGACCCGAGCAAGCCGAAGCCGATGGCGACCGCGAATACCGAATCCCAGCCGAAGCGGTCGGCCAGGAAGCCGAACAGCAGGGCCGATACCAGCGGACTGACGTAACCGAAGATGCCCAGCACGCCGTTGGCCGTAGCGGCCGCATGCTTGGTGGCCTGGTTCGATGCGGCGATGCCCAGCAGGGCCTGAGGCCCATAGACGAAGAAACTGGACAACACGATGAACACGATGGACAGCCAGTTCATCGAATCCGGGGTCTTCCAGAACAAGAAGAAGGAAAGCGTGGCGCCCAGGGTGCAGATCAGGCAGACCCGATGGGCCTTGCTGGCGAAGAATTTATCCGTCACCCAGCCGGCAGCCAGGGTACCGACGATGCCGCCGAACAGCTCGGATGCGGCCACGACGGAAGAAGCCGCGGCGATATCCATCCCTTTATATTGGGTCATGAAGGTCGTGCCCCAGTCCAAAATGGTGAAACGGATGACATAGACGCAGAAGTTGGTCGCCGCCAGGATCCAGATGACCGGGTTGCGGAAGACCATCTCGCGGATGAACTTCTTGTAGGAATCCTTCCCGCCCGTCGTGCGGCTGGCCGCCTGCCCGTCCGGAGCCGGCAGTCCCACCGATTCCGGGGTATCGGCCAGGCCGAAGAAAATCAGCGCCGCCCCGAACACGGACAGGATGGCCGGAACGAAGAAACACCATTGCCAGGCGCTATAGGTAAAACGCTGCAGGATAAAGCCGCAGAGCAGTGCCACCAGCCCGGCTCCGATCGAATGGGAGCTGTTCCAGATGGACTGTTTGGTGGCCAGCTCGGATGGTTTGAACCAATTGGCCATCAAGCTGGCGCAGGGCGGATAACCCATGCCCTGCATATAACCGTTGACAATCAGCAGGGCCCCGACGAACCAGACGAATCCGACCGTCGCCTTGCCCTCCGTATCCAGCAGCGGAAGCAGGCCGTCCAGCTGCGGACTCAGACCGATCAGGATATTGACGACGGCGGACAGGGCCAGACCCGTCGCCATCAAGGCCTTGCGGCTGAAGCGGTCGGCCAGGAAGCCGTTGACAAAACGGGACAAGCCATAGACGATACCATTGATTGTCAAGAAGATACCGAGCTGTATCTTGCTCAGGCCGAGCTCCGACTCCAGGGCCGGCATCACCAGGCTGAAATTCTTGCGCACGAAATAGAACAGCAGGTATCCCACCATCAGGATGATGAGGGTCCGCCATTGCCAATAATTGTACTTTTTCCGGGTTTGATCGTCCATATCGGTAGGTTTTGCACAGGCCCGGGCGGCGCGTCCGGGTTCTTGCAGCGAAGTTAATAAATTTGCGCCGAAATACAGAGACCCGGCCCGCGAATTCTGCCATTTCCGCCGGGATTCCTAAAAACCGGAACGTTTCCCATTGTCCGGAATATTTGCTACTTTTGCAGGAAAAGCAGCAAGCATGGACCGTCACAATACCGTCATCACCCCGCAGATGCGGGAAAAACTGGCCAAAATCCGCCACGTCGCCCTGGACATGGACGGCACGATCTATCTGGGCAACCAGTTGTTTCCCTTCACCCCGGGCTTCCTGGAAGACCTGCGCTCCGCCGGCATCGGCTACTCCTTTCTGACGAACAACCCCACCCGGAGCGTCGCCGATTACATCCGGAAACTGGACCTGATGGGCATCCAGGCGAGCCCGGACAACATGTACACCACGTCCCTGGCGGCCATAGACTACATCCGCGAACGGTATCCGCAGGCCCGGAAGCTCTTTCTGCTGGGCACGCCAAGCATGACCACGCAGTTCACGCAGGCCGGATTCACCGCCTGCGCCGACGATCCGGACGACGTTCCCGACGTGCTGGTCGTCGCCTTCGACCCGACCCTGCGCTACGAACGGCTCTGCCGGGCGGCCTGGTGGGCCGCACAGGGCATTCCCTACGTCGCGACGAACCCGGACCGGGTCTGCCCCACGGACCAGCGGACCATCCTGGTGGACTGCGGCTCCTTGCAGAAATGCATCGAACACGCCACCGGTCGCAGGCCGGACGTCGTGCTGGGGAAACCCGACCCTACCCTGCTCCAGGGCATCATGCACCGGCATGGCCTGCAGCCGGAAGAGACCGCCATGGTCGGGGACAGGATCTATACGGACACGGCCATGGCCCACAACGCCGGCGCCGTCGGGGTGCTCGTCCTCTCGGGCGAAACGACCCTGGAAACGGCGGAGGCGGTCGCCCGGGATGCCGCCGTCAACCCCCACCCGGAGTTCTATCCGCCGGATTTCGTCGTCCGCGATATCCGGGAGTGGGGGGATATGTTGTTGTCTGTGAGATAAGAATTCCGCACATTCGGATAAAAATTCGGTAAATCTGCTGCGACCACCCTACTTTTCCGCCTGATTTTCCCCGATAAGCCTTACCTTGCCGACCGAAATGGACAAAAAGGAAAGGAGCGTATGAAAATCCAGGACATGGGAAGGGATGAGCGGCCCCGCGAACGGCTGCTCGGGCACGGCCCCACGGGGCTGAGCAATGCGGAACTGCTGGCCGTCCTGCTGCGGACCGGCACCGGAAGCCACAACGCCGTCGATCTGTCGCGGCGCCTGCTGCAGGAAGCCGGCGGCAGCCTCACCGGGCTGTCCGCGATGACGCTGGACCAGATGCGGAAAATCTCGGGAATCGGGCCGCTGAAGGCGGCGACCATCCTGGCCGCTTTCGAGCTCGGCCGGCGCTTCCAGGCCGAAGATTACCCCTACGAGCGGACCGCCATCCGCAATGCCGGCATGATTTACCGCCTGATGGCCCCGCGCCTGAAAGGGCTGGACCACGAGCAGTGCTGGATCGTCTATCTGAACCGGTCCAATTACGTCATTTCGACAGAGTTGGTATCCATCGGCGGCTTCAGCGAGACGACCTTCGACATCAAACGGATCCTCCAGCACGCCCTCGACCGCAAGGCGGCCGGACTGACCGTCGTCCACAACCATCCCTCCGGCAATCCGCAGCCCGGCCAGGAGGACATCCAGGCCACGATGCGCCTGCAGACGGCCGCCCGGATCCTGGGCATGACCGTGCTGGACCACGTCATCTTCGCCGATTCTTCCTATTACAGTTTCCAGGACGAGCTGGTCACGCTGCTCCCGCAGAACGGGCGCCCGGCGGAGAAACACCTGCCCCGACTGCCGAAAATGCAAGAACCCTGATGGTTTTCCGAGAGATTTGACTATCTTTGTTATCCGGTAACACGATACAAAGCCATGAAAGTCATCAACCTCTCCGAAAGCCACTCCATGCTGGGCAACTACATCGCCCAGATTCGCGACAAATCCGTCCAGAAGGACCGGGTCCGTTTCCGTTTCAACCTCGAACGCATCGGCCGCATTTTTGGATACGAGATCAGCAAACAATTGGCATACAGCGACAAAGAAGTCGTTACCCCGCTCGGCACCGCGACCGTTCCGACCTGCGACAGCCAGGTCCTGGTCTGCTCCATCCTGCGGGCCGGCCTGCCCCTCCACAAGGGCTTGCTGGATGTTTTCGACGAGGCCGACAGCGCTTTCGTGGCCGCCTTCCGCAAGTATTACAAGGGCGACGAGTTCCACATCAAGGTAGAATATTCCACCCAGGCCAACCTCAACGGCAAGGTCCTCATCCTGGCCGACACCCTGCTGGCCACCGGGCAATCCATCGAAATCACGCTGAACCGCCTGTTCGAGGACAGCACCCCGGTCTATACCCACCTGGTCTGCCCCGTGTCCAGCGTCTATGCCGTAGAATATCTGCAGAAACGCCTGCCGTACGACAACATCACCCTGTGGACGGCCGGCATCGACGAAGAACTGACCGCGCACTCCTATGTCGTGCCCGGTCTGGGAGACGCCGGAGACCTCGCCTTCGGCGAAAAACTCTGAGGAACTTTTTAGAGGCTTTTTGGAAATAGCTTCTCAGCCGGCTCGCAGCCTATACCTGCTCGCAGCGCAGGGTCGCGGAGGAGCAGTCCAGGACGCGGACCTTCACATAATCGCCGACGCCGACACCCGCCACGGCGGGGAATACGCACATCTTGCCGGATGAGGTACGTCCGCACAGCTCCAACTCGCTGCGCTTGGACGGACCTTCCACCAGCACCCGGAAGGTGCGGCCGACATCCCGGCGATTGCTTTCCAGGCTCAGAACATTCTGAAGCTCAATAATTTCCGTAAGCCTGCGGTTCTTCACCTCGGGCGGGACGTCATCGGGATAATGGCGGGCCGCCAAGGTCCCCGGCCGCTCGGAATAGGCGAACATGAAGGCCGCGTCGTAGCCGACCTCCCGCATGATGGACAGGGTATCCTGGTGGTCCTGCTCCGTCTCGCCGCAGAAGCCGGCGATGATATCGGTGGTGATGGCGCAGTCCGGCATGACCTCGCGGATTTTCCGCACCCGGTCCAGATACCAGGCCCGCGTGTAGCGGCGCCGCATTTTCTCCAGCATCACGTCGCTGCCGCTCTGGACGGGCAGGTGGATGCATTTGCAGATATTCTCATAGCGCCCCATCGTCTCGATCACCTCGTCGCTGATGTCCTTGGGATGGGAGGTGGAATAGCGCACGCGCAGCTCCGGGCTGATGCGGGCGACCTGCTCCAGCAGCTGGGCGAAACCGACATTCCCCTCGGGCGATTTCCAGAAATACGAATCCACGTTCTGCCCCAGCAGGGTCACTTCCTTGTACCCCCGGGAGAATACGTCGCAGGCCTCGCGGACGATGGTCCGGGGGTCGCGGCTGCGTTCGGCGCCCCGGGTATAGGGCACGACGCAATAGGAGCAGACATTGTTGCAGCCCCGCATGATGGAGATGAAGGCCGAGACGCCGTTCTTGTCGATGCGCAGGGGGCGGATGTCCGCATAGGTTTCCTCGTGGGAGAGCAGGACGTTGATCTGCGGATGGTCCGGGGTGATCGCCGCCAGCAGCGCGGGCAGGGAGCGGTAAGCGTCCGGTCCGGCCACCAGATCGACCTTGCGGCTATCCAACAGGCTGTCTTTCAGGCGTTCCGCCATACAGCCGACGATGCCTACGACGACGCCGGGACGCCGGCGCCGCTCGGTCGCGAAGACCTCGATCCGGCCCCAGATACGCTGTTCGGCATTGTCCCGGATGGAACAGGTGTTGGCCAGGATGACGTCCGCCTCCCCCATTTCCCCGGTCCGGGCATAGCCGGCATCGGCCAGGATGGAGAAGATGACTTCCGTATCATTCACGTTCATTTGGCAGCCGTAGGTCTCGATATATACTTTCTTGCTCATTTGGCACAAGGATTGAAAATTGCTGCAAAGATACCGTTTTTACCGGAAATAATTGCTACCTTTGTGAGTTATGAAGCGAAAAATTGAAATCCTTCTTCTGGCGCTGGTCATCCTGCTGACAAGCGGGTGCAATTCCATCCAGAAACTGAAAAATATCCGGGTTACCTCGGCCACGATAGACTCCGTCACGCCCACCGGCTTCCGCAGCCTGGACGCCAAGCTGCTCATCGGGCTGGACAACCCCGCCATGCAGTTCACCATCGAGGACATCAGCGGCGTGCTCTACTACAAGGCAAAGCCCTATGTGGACTTTTCCGCGGAGCCGGTGACGGTCAAGGCCAAAACGGCCGCAGTTTACGAGCTGAACGCCTCCGCCTTCCTGAAGCCCGAAGTGACGCTGCTGGAAGTCATGCGCCTGGCCAAGAATTATGACCTCGCGGACTTTACCATCGACATCAATGCCACCGTCAAGCTGCGCAGCGGCGTCGGTAAAGCCCTGACATTCAAAGATATGAACCTTAAAGATTTGATGGAGTGATGAAACGTCTGATCCTGCTGGCGGCCGCCTTGCTGGCCGCTGCCGCCCTGCATGCGCAGGAATATGTCCAAGTGGATTCGGTCGTCTATCACCAGACGGCCGCCCTGGATTCCGGCCTGGTCGGGAAATCCATTTTCAACCTGCTGCCCGCGAAAGCCCGCGGGAGCAAGGCCGACGTGAAGGTCCACCAGTCCCAGGCCATCCTGTCCGCCTTCAACCGCCATATCGCCGGCAACCGCAACCGGACCCTGACCGGCTACCGCGTCCGCATCTACTTCGACAATGCCCAGCATGCGCGTACGGCCTCCGAACAGGCCCTGGCCCGGTTCAGCGCCGCCAACCCCGGCATCGCTACCTACCGCAGTTACCAGAATCCCTACTTCAAAGTGACGGTCGGCGACTTCCGCACCCGCAGCGAAGCCATTGAGCTGCTCGAACGCATCAAGGGCGGATTCCCTTCCGCCTTCGTCGTGAAGGAGAAAATCAACTATCCGGTGGCCGACCGGCAGCACGCCTATGTGGCGGATACGGTGAAGATATTAAGAACCAAACCATTATGATCAAACAGGAACTCGGTCTCAAGCAACAGCAGAAGCTCTCCCCGCTGCAGATCCAGACCATCAAGCTCATCGAGCTTCCGGTCCAGGAGCTGGAGCAGCGTATCCGCAAGGAGCTGGAAGAGAATCCCGTGCTGGACGACAACCCTCCCGAGAAATCCGAAGACAGCGACGAAGAAACCCCGCGCGACATATCCCTGTCCGACATCGACGAAGACGATCCGATTCCCGCATACAAACTGCGCCAGAACAATTACGGCAAGGATGAGCGTCCGCAATACAATACCTTCTCGGTCAAACAGAGCTTTACCCAGAGCTTGATGGAGCAGCTGGGCTTCCGCAACCTGACGGAGCACCAGCGGGCCGTCGCCACCTTCATCATCGGCAGCCTGGATGAGGACGGCTACCTGCGCCGCGACCTGGAAAGCCTGGTGGACGACCTGGCCTTCCGGGCCAACATCGAGACCGACGGGGAGGAAGTGGAACAGATGCTGCGGATCATCCAGGACTTCGAGCCGGCCGGCGTCGGCGCCCGTGACCTGCGGGAATGCCTGCTGATCCAGCTCAGGGGCATGAAACCGGCCCCGGACGTGGAAAACGCCCGGCGCATCGTGACGGATTATTTCCAGGAGTTTTCCAACCGCCATTTCCAGAAAATCATGGCCAAGATGGGCATCGGCGAAGCGGAGATGAAAGCCGCCATGGCCCGCATCGTCCGCCTCAACCCGTCCCCGGGCGGGCAGGTCGATGACAGCTACAACGACCAGGCCCAGCAGATCGTCCCGGACTTCGTCCTGACCCTGGACGACGGGGAGCTGCACCTGACCATGCCGCGTTTTTCCATTCCGGAAATCCGCGTCAACAAGAAATACGCCGACATCCTGCTGGAAGCCGCAGGCTCGACGGAGCGGCAGAAACGCGAAGCCGCCACCTTTGTCAAGCAGAAGATGGACTCGGCCAAATGGTTCGTCGAGGCCCTCAAACAGCGGCACAACACCCTGCTCAGCACGATGCAGGCCATCGTGGACTACCAGCACGACTATTTCCTGGACGGGGACGAGGCCAACCTGCGCCCCATGGTCCTGAAGGACATCGCGGAGAAGACCGGATTCGACATTTCCACCATCTCGCGGGTGGTGAACAGCAAATACATCGAGACCCATTTCGGCATTTTCCCGCTCAAATACTTCTTCTCCGAAGGCCTGGAAAACCAGGAAGGCGAAGAGGTCTCCACGCGGGAGCTGAAAAAGGTCCTGCAGGAATGCGTGGACAAGGAAGACAAGCACAAGCCCCTCACCGATGACCAGCTGGTGGAGGAGATGAGCCGGCGCGGCTACAAGGTGGCGCGACGCACCATCGCCAAATACCGCGACCAGCTCGGCATCGCGAAGGCCAGACTCCGCAGACAGCTCTGATGCTTGCGGTGGACCATATCTCCGTCGGCTATGCCGGCAAGACCCTTGCGGAAGGCATCACCTTCCGCCTGGAACCCGGAGAATGCGTCCTGCTCTGCGGGGCCAACGGCAGCGGGAAGACCACCCTGCTGCGCACCCTGGCGGGCCTGGACAGTGGATGCGTGATGCTCCCGGCCCGGATCCCCAAGGTCCCCGGCTTTACCCTGCGGGCCTTCATCCGCACCGGATGCTACCGCGAAAACAGCCTGGGCGGGAAGCTCACCCCGGAGGGGGAAAAGGCCCTGGAAGAAGCGCTGGAGCTGCTGGGAATCAGCCATTTGGGCGACCAGGATATCGCCACGCTCAGCGACGGCGAGTTCCAGAAAGGCTGCATCGCCACCGCGCTGGTCCGCCGGGCGGAGACCCTGCTGCTGGACGAACCGACCGCCTTCCTGGATGCGGACAGCCGCCTGGCGGTCCTCCAGGCCCTGCGCACGGTCAGCCGCACAAGGGCGGTGCTGTTTTCCTCGCACGATTTGCAGGACAGCGCCGCGGTCTGCACCCGGATCATGGGCTTCTCGCGGGACGGACGCTTTTTGGACACGGCAGCCGGATGGGGCCGCGAGGCGCTGCTGAAGGAATGTTTTAGGGAATATGGCAGATAAACTATATATCATCGACGGGCATGCCCTGATCTTCAAGATGTACTACGCCTTCCTGCGAAGGCCGATGATCAACTCGAAGGGGGCCGACATGTCCATCCTCTACGGATTCACCAAATATATCCTGGAGCTGAAAGAACGGGAGCAGCCCACGCACCTGGCCGTGAGCTTCGACCCCCCGGGCGGCACCTTCCGCAACCGGATGTATCCCGAGTACAAGGCCAACCGCAGCGAGACGCCGCAGCTGGTCATCGACGCGCTGGAGCCCCTGATGGAGATATGCAAAGCGTTGAACATCAAGACTTTCATGATTCCGGATTATGAGGCGGACGACGTCATCGGCACCCTGGCCAAACGACTGGCCGGGCCGGAGATGGACGTGTGGATGGTCACCCCGGACAAGGATTACGGCCAGCTCATCGACGACCATATCTTCCAGCTCAAGCCCGGCAAGGCCGGCGGCGCGGACGAGATCCTGGACAAGGCCGCGGTCTGCGCCCGATACGGCATCCAGGAACCGTCCCAGGTCATCGAGATGCTCACCCTCTGCGGCGACACGGCGGACAATGTCCCCGGAGTCAAGGGCGTGGGAGAGGTCGGCGCGGCGAAACTCATCGCGCGCTACGGCAGCGTGGAGAACATCTATGCCCACCTGGACGAGCTTTCCGAGCGCCAGCGCGAGCAGTTCGAGCAGGCCCGCGGACATATCGCCCTGAGCCATGACCTTGTGACCATCCATACGGAGGTGCCCCTGGAGGTCCGCCTGGAAGAGATGCGGGTGGACGACGCCTACGGCGTACAGGCGGCCGACCTTTTCGAGAAATACGAATTCGCTTCGCTGAAGCGTTTCCTGGGCCATACTGCGGCCCCTTCCCGGACACTCGGAAAGCCCGAAGTCCACATCCTGGACGAGGGCGCCTTCCTGCAGGCGGTCCGGCGCAACGGACGGATGGCCCTCATTACCGAAGCGGAAGGCCCGGGCATCTTCTCCCCGATCCGCAGGATCACGGCCGCCACCGACGGCGGGGCCGTCTGCGAGACCGGCGCGCAGACGCTGCGCCCCGTCCTGGAAGACGAAGCCGTCGCCACCTGCGGATACGACCTCAAACGGCAGCTGAACCTGCTGGCCGCCGCCGGCATCACGCTGAAGGGGCCCCTGCATGATATCGAGCTGATGCATTATCTCGTCGATCCGGAAAAGAGCCACCAGGCGGACATCCTGGCCCGAAGCTATCTGGACCTGGATATCCAGGAGGAAAGCCCCGAGCCGGACGAGAGCCTGTCCCTGTTCGACGCACCGGCCCAGGAGCCTGCCGAGCCGGGCCATACCCGGGAAGCCGCCGCCCTGCCCCCGCTGTGCGACAAAGTGCGGCAGGATATGGACAAGCATGGCGTCACGGTGCTGTACGAGCAGATCGAGGAACCGCTGATCCGCGTGCTGGCCGGGATGGAAAGAACGGGCGTCAAGGTCGATCTGGGCCAGATCCGGGAATTCGCCGCCGGCCTGCGCGAAGAACTCCAGGCGCGGGAAGCGCACATCCGCCAGGAAGCCGGAGACCCGCAGCTGAACATCTCCTCCCCCAAACAGGTGGGCGAGCTGCTGTTCGACAAACTAGGCCTGGACCCGAAGGCGAAGAAGAACGCCAAAGGCAGCTACTCCACGGACGAGGCGACCCTGCTGGCCCTCGCCGACCGCCATCCCATCATCGATGAAATCCTGGAATTCCGCGCGGTCAAGAAGCTGCTGTCCACTTATATAGAGCCTTTCCCCGGCTTCATCAACCCGAAAACCGGCAAGGTCCATACCACCTTCAACCAGGCGCTCACCGCCACCGGCCGCCTGAGTTCGTCCAACCCCAACCTGCAGAACATCCCCATCCGCACGGAACGCGGCAAGGAGATCCGCAAGGCCTTCGTGCCCAGCAGCCCCGAGGGGCTGATCCTGTCGGCGGACTACTCCCAGATCGAGCTGCGGATCATGGCCCACCTGTGCGGGGACGACCACCTCGTCACGGCCTTCCGGGAAGGCGTGGACGTACACAAGGCCACGGCCGCGAAGATTTACGGCATCCCCGTAGCGGAAGTCACGCCCGACCAGCGCCGGGTCGCGAAAACGGCCAATTTCGGCATCATGTACGGGATATCCTCCTTCGGCCTGGCCCAGCGCCTGCATGTCTCCCGGTCGGAAGCGAAAGCCATCATCGACGGCTATTTCGCCGCCTTCCCCGCCATCCGGACGTATATCGACCAGACCATCGCCCGGGCCCGGGAAACGGCTATGTCGAGACCCTTTTCGGCCGCCGCCGTTACCTGCCGGACATCACGGCCCGCAATGCGACCGTCCGTGCCCTGGCCGAGCGGAATGCCGTAAACGCCCCGATACAAGGAACTTCCGCCGACATCATCAAGATTGCGATGAACGGCGTCAGCCGGCGCCTGGAGGAGGCCGGCCTGCGCAGCCGGATGATCCTCCAGATCCACGACGAACTGCTCTTCGACGCTCTGCCCGAGGAAGTGGACGCCCTGCGGGAACTCGTCGTCTCGGAAATGGAAGGGGTCATCAGCCTGAAAGTACCACTCACAGTCGAATGCAATTATGGCAAAAACTGGCTTGAAGCTCACTGACCTGAGCGACTCCGACCTGGTCCTGTACGCCCTCCAGGAGAATTCCCAGGAGGCCTACGGACTCCTATATACCCGGTATTATGCCGGGGTATATAGCCATGTCGCCCGCTATGTCAGCGACACGGAGGACATCCAGGACATCGTCATGGAGAGTTTCGCCAAGGCGTTCAAGCAGCTGTCCACCTACGACCCGGCGAAACGCTTTTCCACCTGGATGCTGACCATAGCCCGGAACACGGCCTTCGACCACCGGGACCGGGAGAAGGTCCGCGGCAAAGGGCTGGAAACGACCTCCCTGGATTCTTCCGAGAAGGAAGCGGCGGCCGTCCCCGATGCCGCCAAGAGCCCCGAGGAGGAAATCATCGATTCCCAGAAGCATGAGGAATTCCTCGCCAGCCTGGACGGGCTTCCGGAGCTCTACCGCGAAGTCGCCCACCTGTGCCTGGTGGACAACCTGGGCTACCGGGAAATCGCCGAAAAGACCGGGCTGCCGCTGGGAACGGTAAAGACCCGGATATTCCGGGCCAAAGACTTGATAGCCAAAGCGATGGAGGAATCAGAAGAATGAATTTCACAGCCTTTTCCACCCTGCTCCGGGAGACGTTTCCCTGGGTAACTGAGCAGCAGCTGGAGCGCTTCGCCGCGCTGGACCCGCTCTACCGGGAATGGAACGCCCGGATCAATGTCATCTCCCGCAAGGACATGGACGGACTGTACCTGCACCACATCCTGCATTCCCTGGCGATCGCCGCCTGGCTGCAACGGGAGCGCCCCGACTCCTTCCGGCGTTGGCAGGAGGGCGGCGTGACGGTGCTGGACCTGGGGACCGGCGGCGGTTTCCCGGGCATTCCCCTGGCCATCCTCTTCCCGCAGGTGACCTTCACCCTCTGCGATTCCATCGGCAAGAAAATCCGGGTAGCTTCGGAAATCGCCGGCGCGCTGGGGCTGGATAACGTGCAGACCGTCAACGCGCGGGCCGAATCACTCGGACGGACCTTCACCCACGTCGTGTCGCGTGCGGTCACGACCCTGGACCAGTTCTACCCCTGGGTCAAGGGCCGGTTTACGGACAGCATCCTCTATCTGAAAGGGGGCGACATCGCCGAGGAGACCGGCGTCCTGATGGCCCGCCACCGCCTTCCCGCCGGCTCGGTAAGCGTCTGGAAAATCCAGAATGACTTCCCGGACCCGTGGTTTGAGGGGAAATTTGTGGTGGAAATCAGAAAAAATGCCCGGTAAAAGCAAAATTATTTTGGAGATTCGCGGGAAAATCGTAACTTTGCAGTCCTTTTTGCGGAAAATATAAAAAAGAAGATATACAATGAAAAGAACATTCCAACCCTCCAGACGCAAACGTGTCAACAAGCACGGTTTCCGCGAGCGTATGTCCACGCCCAACGGTCGCCGCGTCCTGGCCGCCCGTCGTGCACACGGCCGTAAGAAACTTACCGTTTCCTCAGAAGACAGGTTCTAGTCCGTCCTTCTGACGTTTACGAAACCGGTCCCGAAATGCTTCGGGACCGGTTTCGTTTTTAACAGTAGCTGCTGGCGTTACGCTAGAAGACCAGCAGGAAGAGGCATGCCGCGACGGCTCCGCCGGTGAGCGGGCCCAGGACGGGCACCCAGCTGTAGCCCCAGCCGCTGTCGCGCTTGCCCCGGATGGGCAGGATGGCATGGGCCAGACGCGGGCTCAGGTCGCGGGCCGGGTTCATGGCGTACCCCGTGGTCGCGCCCAGGGACATACCCAGGGACATGATGACGCAGGTGACCGGGAAGGCGCCGAGGCTGCCCATCCCGGCATTCGCATTCCCTTCCGTACCGAGGCACAGGATCAGGAACACCAGCACGAAGGTAGCCACCATCTCGGAGAAGAAATTGACGGTCTTGTGCTCGATCGCCGGCATGGTGCAGAAGCAGCCGAGCATGCCGTCCGGATTGTCGGACGAGGCGGCGAAATGATCCACATAGAAGGCATAGACCAGCACGGCTCCGCAGAAACCGCCCAGCATCTGAGCGACGATATAACCGCAGACAGCGTACCACGGGAATTTTCCGGCCAGGGCGAGACCCAGGGTCACGGCCGGATTGAGGTGGGCGCCCGAATACGGACCGGCGATCAGCACGCCGCACATCACGGCAAAGCCCCAGGCCAGGGTGATGACCACCCAGCCGGCGCCCTGCGCCTTGCTCTTGTTGAGGGTGCAGGCGCAGCAGACGCCGTCACCCAGGAGGACCAGTACCAGCGTGCCGAGGAATTCGAACACGCACTTTTGGAACAAACTGATTTCTAACATATGGATTCAATTATATTATTTCACGTTGATGGTCCGCCGGATGGCATCGGCCCAGCCCTCCTTCAGGGAAAGCACCTTCTCGGCCGGAGCCAGCGGGGAGAAGGTCTTCTCGGCCTTCCACTGGCGCTTGATGTCCTCCAGGCTATCCCAGAACCCGACGGCCAGGCCGGCCAGGTAGCAGGCGCCCATGGCGGTGGTCTCGGTGACCTCCGGACGGATGACCTTCGTGCCCAGGATATCGGCCTGGAACTGCATCATCAGGTCGTTGCGTGAGGCGCCGCCGTCCACCTTGAGCTCGGACAGCCGCACGCCGGCATCCTTCTCCATCGCACCGACGATATCCATGGTCTGGAAAGCGATGCCCTCCAGCGCGGCGCGGGCGATGTGGGCGGCCGTCGTGCCGCGGGTGATGCCATGGATGCAGCCCTTGGCATACTGGTCCCAATAGGGCGCGCCCATGCCGGTCAGGGCAGGGACGAAATAGACGCCGCCGTTGTCGGGAACTTCCCGGGCCAGGGCCTCGATCTCGGAAGAGGAGCGGATGATGCCCAGGCCGTCGCGCAGCCACTGAACGACGCTGCCGCCGACGAAGATGCTGCCTTCCAGGGCATAATTGACCGTATCCCCGATTTTCCAGGCGATGGTCGTCAGCAGGTTGTTCCGGGACATGATGGGCTTCCCGCCCGTATTCATCAGCAGGAAACAGCCTGTGCCATAGGTATTTTTGACGGAGCCCGGATCGGTGCACATCTGGCCGAACAGGGCGGCCTGCTGGTCGCCGGCGATACCGGCGATGGGGACCTCATGGGCGAAGATGGTGGTCTTCGTATGGCCATAGACCTCGCTGGAAGACCGCACCTGCGGCATCATGGACGCCGGAATGCCGAAGAGCGCTAGCAGCTCCTCGTCCCACTGCAGGGTGTGGATATTGAACAGCATCGTGCGGGAGGCGTTGCTGACGTCGGTGACATGGACTTCGCCCCGCGTGAGGTTCCAGATCAGCCAGGTATCCACCGTACCGAAACGGAGTTCGCCCCGCTCGGCGCGCTCGCGGACGCCGGGCACGTTCTGGAGGATCCAGCGGATCTTCGTGGCACTGAAATAGGCGTCGATAATCAGGCCGGTCTTTTCGCGGATCTTGTCCGTCAGGCCCGCCTCTTTCAGGCCGTCGCAATAGGCGCTGGTCCGCCGGTCCTGCCAGACGATGGCGTTATAGACCGGTTCTCCGGTGGCCGCGTCCCAGACCATGGTGGTCTCGCGCTGGTTCGTAATGCCGATGGCGGCGATGTCCAGGCCGTTGATGCCGACTTCGGTGATGGCCTGGGCGATGACGGACGCTTCCGACGACCAGATCTCACGCGGGTCATGCTCGACCCAGCCGGGCTTAGGAAAATGTTGGGTAAATTCCTTCTGGGCGACGGAACGGATCCGGCCGTCATGATCGAAAACGATAGCCCGGGAGGAGCTGGT
>JAFUWX010000062.1 GCA_017471025.1 Bacteroidales bacterium | reverse complement strand
GAAGAAAGTAATGAAGGAAGTCTTCGTAGATCTTGAACTGTAAGTCGCTGGACATATGCATAGAGGTTATATCTATGCAAAGATACCCCAGTTACTCAGTTTCTACAAATATTTATACCCGGAAGTTTGCAGGTGTCCCATAATTCTTACCATCTTCTCCTTTTTCTATGTATGAGTCAAGCGTCCCGACTGCAGAGACAGCTGTGTCTTTTTTCAGTCGCGCCAGTAAAGAAGAATTCTCATTACTTATAACGTAGTAATATGAAGTTTTCTTTCCCAAACTTGTCTCCTTGACGCATGCTACGGTTGCAATCATTCTCTTTGTCCCGTCTTTTCTTGTAAAAGCCTTCCCGTCCGACGAAAGTTTTCCGGAAATGATAATCTTTTCCATATATGTAAATGTTTTGTTAGTTTGTTGCTTTAATGTCAGATTGGGGAGGATATGCTGCATCCCGCTCCCGCCGGAACGTACAATAATGTCGTTTACCATGGCCTGAATACTGAGCAGCTCTCCTTCCATCTTTGTAAGCAATGAGTCATACCTGCCGTCTTTCTCCATGTATTTGACAACCTTATTAAAAGATGCCGCGAGTCCTTTCAAGTAAGTTCGGATGTCTTTCTGAATAGCGGGGATAGTATTGCGTTCAATCTGTTGAAGGTTCGTAGTCAACGAGGGAATATTCTCCGAGGCTCTGATGATTGATTTGATGATTGCCGAAACCGTTTTCTTGTTTTTGACCGCCAGGGAGTTCAAGTATTTTCTCTCTTTTGGACTCAATCTAATGGACAGGGGAGACTGCCCGGATTTTCTATCCGACTTTTCGGTTGGTGTCTGTACAAGCTTCCTCATATTATTTAAGTTTTCGCAAATATAATAACGAATATATTAAACTCCAAAAATATTTTCACAATAATAAAAATATATTATATTTGCCGCGAGGAGAGTAAGACTCTCATTTATTAACGAACTATTAAATGCACTCCTATGGCAAGCAAGAAAACAGAAGAGCCATTCGTAGATATGGCCTATGAAATGGCAAAACGCGTTGATTTGTCAGATTTTGACAAAGCCGCGGATGAGATTCGTGGGATTAAAAAGAATGTCCGAGTAGAACTCGTTATCACAAAAGAGATGTATAATGAGATTAAGTTAATGCAGATGCGCTTATGGGAGCAAAATAATGAAAGAGTTTCCATTGGTGAAATCATTCGTCGTGCTCTCGCAAAGTTTATCCAAGACTTAGAAGAGTAATTATGTACATCCGTCTATTGTAATTCTAAGTAGGAGAATCCCAGTCACGAAACATCGTATACTTGTGTAATTACGGAATTGTGTAATTACGGAATTACGGAATTGTGTAAGTTGGCTGTAGGGGAGCCCAGGAGGACAATTCCGGAAACAGATATCTGCCGTATCTGATATAGAAATGGATTCGTACGAAAAGACAGTTGACCCTTGCTGTCTTATTGATTTCCAAGTAAGAGAATCCCAGTCAGGAAACACCGTACACTTGTGTAATTACGGAATTGTGTAATTACGGAAGTACGGAAGTACGGAATTACGGAAGTTGGCTGTAGGGGAGCCCAGAAGGACAATTTCGGAATCAGTCAATAACGTTTTCTGGCATAGAATTAAATAATTGAATCCTTTAAGATGTTCTGTATCATCAAGGTTCTATAATGAACAGCGAAAGACGTATAATCTGTGGTGAAAAAGGTCTATAATCAGCCAGAATAACACGGCAAAATCAAGGACGTTTTGTGTATTACAAAAGTTCAAATGTAATACAATTTGCCCACCTTGCCGGGAGAATTTTTAGCGGGCTATGACCGATAAATAATTCCCCGATTCGGGGGCTGTTGAATCTCGCCTTGAAGAGGTCTCCTCGGAAAGGATTCAACAGCCGACGCGGAGGCATGGTGGGACGCTCGAAGGGGTCTCTCCGGAGAGCGGCGGGTGAGGGTGACGCCTGTCTTGTTTGAAGGGGCACGCAAAAAGAGGGAACGGCATTGCAGAAAACCACTGTTTATTAGAATAAACAAATTTTTATTATTTTTGTTTAATACAATAAACAAGACTTCGCTTTTGAAAAAAGGGAGAGCCCGGCGTTTGCCGGTCTCCCCTGTCACCAAGAGTCAGCAACGCAAGAGGCAGTTAGTGTCCAAAACTATTGTTTTCATTCTCCATGCTGATAAGGAGTACGCAAATGCTCTTTTAAAATGCTTTCAACGTCCTGTGGCGTCATTTCATTTTCGTCCCAGAACTTATCTATTCCTTGTTGTGCCTTCTTTGCAAAGTGTTCAAGTAAAACACTTCGTATTTCCTTCAGTATCGATTCCGACGGATTATACTCAAACATCTGAAGAAGATGTCTTTGAGTTGGATTAAAAGTCGTACCTTGTAACATGATTGAGCGTTTTCGCAAAGATAATAAAAAGATAATAAACTATCTATTTGATGACGTTTATTCTTTTCATATACGTTAAGGATATTATCGCCCGGAATCTTATTCAGTGGCGGCTTTATGTCCGGGGTCGGTGAAGCGCTTCTGGCGCCCAAGCAGTATATTGCAGAACTCACGGCGGCAGAGAAAGAGGCCAACAAGAAAGTCATCGTGGAGTACTCTCCGACTACGATGATTGCCAAGGGCGAGCAGCGCGGCTACAACGGCGGCTACCTATTCCTGCAGAAGATATACTATGAGTTAGGTCTGGACTACATCTGCAAGAAGATAGCGAAGAAGCTCAAGATGGTGAAGTATGACCGGAACAGCATCCTGTCGATGCTGATGTAGACGGGAATATACGAAAGGTTATCGCAGTAACCAAATTTTGCGCAAAAAAGGCTACTGGAATAACCGTTTTTATATATACGCTCGCAATTGCTCTGCGAGGGCATACACCATGGTGGCCGATTCAGCCCGTGCAGGTGATGTCCCCTCCGGAAAACCATCAAGAATAGTCTTGGCATGAGAAACGGCAATATCCAGCCGCGGAATCAACAGGTTATACAGGGGCGGGGCGAGCTTCCGGCTATACTACGAGATTGTCCGGATGTGGAGACGTTGTATGAATTATTCTCTTTGTGAAAAAATTTCGGGGGTTTTGATTATTTTCTTTTAACCGGATTTGGATTTTATCGGAATTTTTCAGACATTTGTAGCCGTAACCGTTTAATGAGTCCGGCGCATCTGCCGGTCTACAGTCAGAAGTCTGTTCTTGGTCGCTGTCTTGTCAGGAGTGTTTTACTCTTGCAGGATGGTATATTTTTTTATTGATGTAATATGAAGAACGGATTTCGATTTACGGCTTTCTTGTTCGCCCTGGCTGTCATTGTCTTCTCCTGCAGGAAGGAGTCGGCCTTTGATGACGCCTATGACAACAGGCCCGGCAAGAATGATTCAAACGAAGCGGTTTACGCTTTTTCAATTCCGGAGGACATTTTCGGCGACGTTCTCGTCGACCAAATGACAAAGTCCGGAGCGGAAGACGGAGAGGCATTTGCTTCCCTTATCGGCATTTACCAGGACGGGCGGCTGGTATACCAGAACAGGATTGTCTCTTCCGGGATGACGGATAATTACGGGAAGGGCGCTCAGGCTGGAAGTGCCTCCCTCCGTAAAGACTTGAAGTACAATATCTACATGATGACGGGGAACACCGTCGTCAAGAGCAGCGAGTATTCGGGTTCCAAGTATGCGGTGCAGCAGGGCCTTTATACGATGCCGGACCTGGAATCGGACCTTGAGTCGGTCTGCGTCGGATACTCTTCCCTCAACCAGGCACGCGCGATGGTGGCCGCGTCCGGGAACATGGGGTTCGAACACGCGGGAAGCATCAAGGACCTGCGTCCGGAAGCCGCCGATGCGCTGGACGGCGCCACGGACGGCGTAATCACCGTTCCGCTGAAATGCCTCTGGGCTAAGATGACCTTCAAATGGAACACATCGGAGGTCCCGAAGAAATATATCCGGGAATCTGCGATAAACGCCCACCAGTGGAATACATACCTTTATCCATTCGCTTCTACGGATGCGAAAAAGAGTCTGGCTCTTGGGAGCAGCACATCCCATCGGGACGCGTCGGCTCAGAGTCTTCCCTGGTCTTTCACCGGGAGCGGACCCGTATATGAGCAGAGTTTCTATCTGCCCGAGCAGATGCTGGGAGAGCTCATCCCGAACAATACGGATCCGTCTGCAAAGATACCGGCCAATCTCCCTTCAGATTATCAGACCAGAGCCGGATATCTCAATATTCTCGCCCAGTATAACATGCCGGCCGTAGTCGTGGAAGGCGGTTATAAGATCATGCCGGGCGGAAATAATTGCTCCAACTTCGATGTTGAAGGCGGATATGAGTATGTCGTTAATTTCACTCCGACTCGTGACGGCTTCACGTGGGATACCTGGAAGAGCACGTGGACGGTCAGCGATTTCCGCGCCTATATGATTACCGGCGTGGAGGGCTATACGATTGGCGCCGGCGGCCCCGAGCTTATCCTGACGGACGTCATTACGATGGTACCGGGCGGTAACGGCTGGGCTAAGATTGACCTCAAGTATAACGGAATGCCGGTTTCCGTCGATGACGTCGCCGCCTTGTATGATGATTTTGCCGGCTGGGAGATTTCCCCGGACAGCAAGGAACTGCTGGATGAACTGGGCATCACCTATACGGGAGGGAAACGGTTCTTCTGGTACGGATACGGCACTACGCTTCAGTCCGGCGACCAGGACTGGTACGACAATCAACGCGGTAAGACTTATGCCAATACGCCGGCCTATGAGTTCGGCTGGTACTGCTTGGTTACGTTCTCCGGCGCTACTGCGGAGATGATGGGCCAGACAATCCCCGTTGTTATTCAGAGCAAGGACGGCCGTCATTCGAAGACGCTGACCCTGACCGTGAAGGAGTCGTATGAGGGTGCCCGTATTGCCAGCACTGGCGGCATCCATGTCGCCCAGCAGAGAAGGATCAGCGTCAAGAATGCATCGGAAGTCGGTATCACGAAGGTCCGTTTCAGCGAGACATCCTCTCCCCGGAAACTCTCTTTCTCCGGTTCGGAGTTCTCCAACCCTTCGGCCGAGGTCACCGTCGACCTGCTCAAGCCGGGCGATGCGACGGTGAAGATCGAGGGATACCGTGGCGGGAGCTGGGTGACGCTCGCCACGCAGAAGTTCACGATTTACAAGCCGACACTCAGGGCTGTGGACCCGGCCGGAGCCTTCATCAGCTCCGCGCTGGATCTTAGCATGGACGGGGCGCCGCGTTACTGCAAGTTGCAGTATTATACGAAGGCTGGGAAGCCGATGCAGATTGCAGGCAGCGGAGAGAATGCCGAAGGCGTTTTCTTTAACCCGGCGCTGTATGCGTCCTTGTTGAAGCCAGTCAGGGACAATCAGTCCGCTACGGCGGCCGGATACGTCGACTGGAACGACAATGCGTTATATGTTGCGAAGTATTCCCTCAACGGGGTCAGCACCATCGACAATTATTATAACGCGTCACTCTCCGCAACGTTCCACGCCAACGCATCCGACCTGCTGATTACCTGCTCGGTCCCCTTCAGGATAAAGGCGCCGTTTGTCCTGACCTCTTCCGTGAGGTCCAGGGGCTATGTCGGGACAATCGGTGACGGTTCGTCTGAAGACTTCCGCCTGTACCCTTCGGCGACGGTCTTTTCCAGCGTGGATGTAAGCAATTATACACTTGTTACGGAATCGAGCCTTCCTTCCTTCCAAATCAACGGAAATCAGCTCGAACTGAAGGAAGACGGTGTTTCTCCGACGTCCTATGGCGCCAGGATGGTCTTCATGCGGATCGTCAACCGAAAGACCGGGAATACCTTCAATGCGAATATCCTACCCGTCAGGATTTACAGGACGATTAGGTATTATGCGCTTAATATTGAAACGTATAAATTTCATGGCGGAAGTCCACCTTGGATTGAGACAATAGCTGCTGCGGTTGCAGAAGCGAATAGATATAACGCTTATGGAGAAGACCTTTGCTGTCTTATCAGAGTGATGATAAACGAAGAGGATATGATACTTCCTGGAGTACAGGCATTCTTTGATTATTGTGGTGCAAATGAGGACAAGATGCATTTCCTGGTCTATGACGGCCCCTTAGGCGTTGACTGGGGTTCCGCAGAAGGGGTTCCTAATGAGGATGAAGATGCTCACTTTTATGAAAGTATACAACCCGTAAGTGCTTCCTCACCAAGTACTCTCGGACGGGATTTTGTTGAAGGTTACTTTGGTGATAGTCCTGGCTTTGGTTACTTGCCTGCGTCTTGGGAATGGCATAACCACTTTGCGAATAATATCACCGTTATATATGAAAATATAGAATCAGCACGCAGAGCGGCAGCCGGAATGGCGACCAAGGACGGGGTCTGGTATCTTACGACCGGCGGATCGGACCCTTCCGGCAATCCGTACATCGTACTGCCGACGAAGGTGACGGAGACGGTCAAATGGACTGAAGACTAAACATGAAGAGTAAATATTAAAAGAGGAGGCGCCTTAATAAGGCGTCTCCTTCTTTACTATAGCTTTTATAAGGATAAACTGTCCCGGGTACTTTGTTGATTTTGCCGATGCCGGCCTCAATGTGCAGTAGAAAGGCTCATCGGCGTCTTTGCATTTTTGCGGAGGAACAGTTACAAGCTCATGCAAGAAATGTGAACCGTTGAATTGGGGCTTGTAGATATTGTCATCCAGTTCGTTATTTCTATTGGATACGTTGAAGACGCATTCGGAAAAAAAAGTATAGGAAGTATTCACAGGCCTGACGCCTGCAATTCTGTAAGTGTGCTCCATTTTAGGTATATTATCATCATAGAATACTCTGTATGGCCGCGTAAAAGCCCAGTATTCTCTCAGCGGGTCTTCTTCAGGGCTTTTCTCTGCAACTTCATTTTCTAGTTTCCGCACACCCCAGAAGTCTCCGTCCTCAAAGAATTTCGTGACC
The DNA here is from genome assembly GCA_017471025.1 of Bacteroidales bacterium. Classification (GTDB taxonomy): domain Bacteria; phylum Bacteroidota; class Bacteroidia; order Bacteroidales; family UBA932; genus Cryptobacteroides. The sequence continues at coordinate 35,452 of JAFUWX010000062.1, read as the reverse complement.
TCCTGGACGACGCCGTCCGCCTCGACGAGGAGTGCTTCGATACCGATAATCTCCTGTGCTCTTACCGTGAAGGACTTTGTTGTAGGTCCTCCCTTTTCGCCGTTCCAGACGGTGATGGTGGCAGTGCCGTCGCCAGCGTACTGCAGGACGGTTGCGGTGTACATATCAGAGTTTCCGTCAAAGATACGCTGTTTTTTGACGGAGACGATATTCTCGTTGGAGGATTCCACATTGATGTCGACGCCGTTGCCTCCGACGACGACGGTGTGGGAAATGGTGATGACGAGTTCGTCCAGCCCGTGCTCGTCGCACGTAAGCGTTCCGTCCTCATTGAGGGTGTACTTGAGCGGAAGGCAGTCTTCGCCGATGATGTAGAAAAGGTCGGGAGCGTAGCCGTTGGTGCTGTATTCTGCAATGGAAAGTTCGTAGTCCTGTTGGGGGATGTCCTTGACGACTTGGTTGTCAGTTCCGCCGTCCGGGGTGAGCGCTTTCTTGCAGGAAACCGTAAAGATTGCGGCGGCGATGCACAGTAACTGAATGATGTGTTTCATGATGGATGTTTTTTAAATGATATAACTGTTAGTAATTATAAATCAAATAATCTTTATTTATGCCGCAAAGATAGGAATCAAAATCAGATGGAGGCCATTTCTCGGCCCAACTGACGGATACTTCCTAAGATTTGTTCTTTACGACTCTCTGAGGGCTTCTTTATCCCGTAGATATAGCGGGACAGGAGACTCTTGTTGATGCCGATAGAACGCGCAACCTCTGAGACATTCAGCTGAGGAAACCTGCGGAACACCTGTGCAATAGCGTTGTCGGTGTCGGGCTCGGCCGTGACGAAGAAACTGCTGATATGGATATCTTCGTCTATATCATCCCAGCGGATATCATCTCCATCCATACCGATTTCATACCTTGCGCGCTGCTCCGGGGTTGCTTCCAGTAGCAGGGGGAAGGCCTCCAGCGGGCGGCTGTAGGTATTGCCCTGATTGGTAAGGATATAAATCCTGCCGCCTTCAAACCACAGTTTAACGATAGATTCCATGATATTAATCCTCATCAAAGTACTCTTTCCAGGCTTTAATCATATCGGCCTTGTACTGTTTTACAGCTCCGACCGCCTTCTTAAGATCCGCCGAACAGTATAGTTGGCATAATTATCTTTATTTATGACGCAAAGATAGGGATAATTTTTTATACCTGCAAGATTATGCGTTGGGCAAGGCGGTTCAGTACAAAAAACCGCAAAGCCACAGTGGTAGTTTCTTTCCGACCGGATATTCCATTTCATCAGCAAAAACATACGAATCCGGGATATCGGCAATCTGGTTAAAACTCTTGTCTTTGCCGCCAACCTCGACCGTATATTTACCGTCGACAAGGAAATCGCCCGCTGATTTGCCATACTCCACCTCATGATCCTTCATCAGCTGGTTGACAAAGAAACATTCCCGGATGGTCCCGATGTTCTCCTGGGTCGCGAGAGCATAGAGGATGTTGGTATTATGTACGTAAATCTTGTCCGGTTTCTGCATCTTCGTCACTGACGCGTTTTTGGAATAGAGCAGATGAAGCAGCTCGGCTTTTTTCATCCCGGAAAGATAACTCAGCACAGTGGCCTTGTTCAGCTCCAGGTAAGAGGCCAGTTTGGCGATGTTTACCTCATAGGGAAGATTGTTGCAAAGGAACATCAGCATGGCTTTCAACTTTCTCGTATACGCAGGCTCAACGCCACAGAAGACGGTCATTTCCTGCTCGACGATAAAGTTTATGACATTCTCCACGCGGCTGTAATAATCATCGATGTCCCCGTCGTAAAAGGGATAGTATCCGGCACGGAGATACTGTTCGAAGAGGGCCTGGGGATGGCATACTTTGTTCACTTCCTCACAGATGGAGTCAGCATTCGAGAGTAAGTCCGAAAGCCTGTGTGACGGCAGTTTTATGCCGTGATAGAAGAGCAGGTATTCACGGAAGGACAGCCCCAGGAGATTATAGCTCAACACTCTTCTTGACAGGTCCGCGTCCGCATTGAGTATCTGCAGAAGAGACGACCCCGTGAATGTGATTTTCATTTCGGGATACAAGTCCAGGATCTCCTTGATTTCCTTGCTCCAGGTAGGGTATTTATGGACTTCGTCGAGGAAAAGATGTTCGCCTCCGTACAGATGGAACTGTTCTGCGAGTTCAAGGAGCGAATGCTCAGTGAAATACATGCTGTCCATGACACAATAGAGGGCGGCACCGGCCTGGACGCCGTAGGCCATCTTTATATACTGACGCATGAGCGTTGTCTTGCCGACGCCTCTGGAGCCCCTGATTGCAACCAGCCGCTTTTCCCACTTGATTGTATTCATCGCATCACGGATGATGTCGGTGCCTACTTGTGAGACAAGCGCACGGTGCTTTTTGAAAAGTGTTTCCATTGCAGCTATGTTTTCAGGCGCAAATATACGAAAGGTTATCGCAGTAACCAAATTTTATGCGAAAAAGGTTACTGGGATAACCGGTATCTTTAGGCAAGCGCCTGGATCCCGGATATGGCGACCATCCTTACACGGGATGTCTGCAAGACAGCGGCTCAAGCACACTACTGATTAAAAAAAGTCGTCTTCATCTTCGTTTCTTTGAAGTGTGTACATCTTAGCTACTTCACGTGCCTTATCGACATCGTAAACAAACGAGCGACCGATTTTTGAGACAATCGCCGGGTTAAGAACTCCAGCCACTTGCATTTTACATATTAACGTGATTCCGCAATATAAAGCTTTGGCTAGCTCGCGCTGTCCTTTGGCCAGGGTCGGTTCCTGGTTCGCAGTGCGAGAGAGTAATACCGCATCCAATAATGAGATAATATCGTTGCCATCCATATCGATGACTCTTTTAATCTTTAATTCTTCGAGGTTCATTTATTATGTATAATTTGCCGCAAAAATAACGAATAAAATTTAATATTACAAAATAATTATAAAAAAATACGCAGAAATTTTTTAGTATAGTGAAAAATGAATCAATTATTCAAAAGAGTATGGCACCGTTTATAAAATAAGCTCAATTTAGCTGTGAAAAAAGGGACACGGAAGGGACATAAAAAGGGACACGAAATAGAAAAAGCGGCCCACACGTATGTGTAGGCCGCTTTTTTGCGGTGGGGAAGGGATTCGAACCCCCGATACGGTCTCCCGTACACCTGTTTTCGAGGCAGGCTCCTTCAACCACTCGGACACCCCACCGGGTGAAAAGGGCTACAAAGATAAATATTATTTCCATGAAATGCAAATATGCGGCGCCTCCTTTATTTCAGCGATTTAACCGCCCTTGATTGGAAATGCCAGGCAGTTTTGCTATCTTTGCACGGCTATGTGGATATGGATGGCACTTGCTTCCGCGGTCCTGCTGGGTCTGTACGACGTGGCGAAGAAAACCGCCCTGAAGCACAATGGAACATATTGGATACTCTTCGTATCGACGGCCCTGTGCTCGTTGATGCTTCTTCCGTTCATCACGGCCGGGACGCTTCCCGACCACCTGCGTCTGATGTTCAAGGCCGTCCTGGTCACCACTTCGTGGGTCAGCGGCATGATCGCCCTTCAGCTGCTTCCCATCACCACCGTCAGTACCTTCAAGGCCTCCAGACCCGTTTTCGTGGTCCTTTTCTCCGTCCTGCTCTTCGGCGAAAGGCCGTCTCCGATGCAATGGATCGGTATCGCAGCGGTGCTCATCGCCCTGTGGCTCCTGAGCCTCAGCAGCAGCCGGGAAGGCTTGTCCTTCAAGGGCAACAAAGGCTTCTGGGCCATGGCGGTCTCCGTCCTGACGGGCGTGGCCAGCGCCATGTGGGACAAACACATCATGCCCGGCATGCAGCCGCTTTTCGTCCAAAGCTGGACCAATATCTATATCACCCTGCTCCTGGGGGCCGTCATCCTCATCCGTTCCCTGCACGGCCATAAAGAAAAGCTGCGTCTCCACTGGACCCTTCCGGTCATCGCCGTGCTCATCACCGGAGCCGACATGCTCTATTTCTTCGCCCTCAAACAGGACGGGGCCATGCTGTCGGTCATCTCCCTGGTCCGCCGCGCCTCCGTCATCATCACCTTCGCTCTGGGCGCCTTGGTGTTCAAGGAACGCCGGATCGCCCAAAAGGCTGGTGTCCTGGCGCTTATGCTGGCCGGGCTGGTGCTGCTGGTGGTCTTCTCGATATAGGCGGCCGGACTTCGGGCCAAGTGCGAAGGCAACAAGTATATTCTGAATAAAAATGATTATATTTGTATGCTAAAAATGAAGGCCTTATGGTAAAAATCACAATCGAGTACAATACCGCCTGGGGCGAGACGCTGGTCCTGCGCCAGGGGAAGAAAGTCCAGGCTATGGAATATGTCAGCGCCGGTCTGTGGCAGCTGACGCTTCCCGCCCTGGCCGGAGAATATACCTACGAACTTCATCGGGACGGCGTCTGCGTCCGGAAGGAATGGCGGCCGCATTTCGCCCCGAAGGCCAAGGACCTGGTCATCCGGGACCGTTGGAACGACGGCATGGGCCGTTCGCCCTTCTGCAGCCAGTTCTTTACGGAAGTGGTTTTCCGCCGCGATAAACGCGTGGAAGACAAGGGAAAAGGCAATCTGACCCTGATCCTGCAGGCGCCCGAAATCCGCAGCGGGCAGGCCGTCGCCCTGGCCGGAAGCGGCAAAGCCCTCGGCAATTGGAAGAAATTCCATCGCCTGAGCGATACGCATGCCCCCGAATGGCGGATTACCCTGGACGTGCAGGAGGCCATCGACTACAAATTCCTCGTCATAGACGACAAGACCGGCAAGCCCCTCTTCTGGGAAAATGGCGACAACCGGCATGCGGATGTCCCGCAGGTGCATGAGGTTCAGGCGCTTACGGTATCCTTCCCGACGCGCCCCTGGCGCGGCGCCGGGACGGCCGTCCCCGTCTTCTCCCTGCGGACCGAAGACAGCTTCGGTATCGGGGAATTCGCCGACATCAAGAAACTTGTCGATTGGGCGGTCCTGACCGGCCAGAACCTGATCCAGCTGCTCCCCATCAACGACACCACGATGACGGGGACCTGGCAGGATTCCTATCCGTATAACGCGAATTCCACCTTCGCCCTGCATCCGCAGTTCGTGCATCTGCCGGCGGCCGGCGTGCGGGCCGACAAGGCCTACAAAGCCCTGCGGGACGAGTTGAACGCCCTGCCGAGCGTAGATTACGAACGCGTGAACAACGAAAAAGCCCGGTTGCTGCGCAAGGTATATGCCACCCAGGGCGCCAAAGTCGAGCAGACACCCGCCTACCAGGACTTCCGCAAGGCCAATGACGGCTGGCTCATCCCTTATGCCGTCTTCTGCTGCCTGCGCGATGCCCATGGGACCCCGGACTTCAGCCAGTGGGGCGCCTTTGCGAAATATACCCCCGCCAAGGCCAAGAAATATGCCGCCGAGCATCCCGCCGAGGTCGGGTTCTATTGCTTTGAACAATATCACCTGGACGCCCAGCTCAAGGATGCGGTCGCGTATGCCCATGCCCATGGCGTCGGCCTGAAAGGCGACCTCCCGATCGGCATCAGCCGCACCAGCGTCGATGCCTGGGCCTATCCCGAGCTCTTCCACCTGGATTCCCAGGCCGGAGCACCGCCGGATGCCTTTGCCGCAGAAGGCCAGAACTGGGGATTCCCGACCTATAACTGGGAAAAGATGGCCGAGGACGACTTCTCCTGGTGGAAGGCCCGGATGAGCAAGATGAGCGAATATTTCGATGCCTTCCGGATCGACCATATCCTCGGATTTTTCCGGATATGGGAGATTCCGCTTCCGTACAAGAGCGGCCTGATGGGCCATTTCAGCCCGGCCTTGCCGTACAGCGGCGACGAACTTCGCGCCCAGGGCTTCGACATCGACTGGCTGAGCACCCCGGACGGCGACGAGACGAACGTCCTCTTCCTGGAAGACCCGCGCCGCAAAGGCTTCTACCATCCCCGGATCGGCGGACAGCGCACGGCCAAGTACGACGCCCTCGCACCCTGGCAGAAAGACCGTTTCAACGCCCTGTACAACGATTTCTTTTACAAGCGTCACAACCAGTTCTGGAAGGACTCCGCCATGTTCAAGCTCCCGTCCCTGCTCGGGACGACGGATATGCTTACCTGCGGCGAAGACCTCGGCATGATTCCGGACTGCGTGCCGGATGCGATGCGCGAGCTCGGCGTCCTGTCGCTGGAAATCCAGCGGATGCCCAAGTCCGTGACCGAAGAATTCGCCAATCCGGCGTATTATCCCTACTTCTGCGTCTGTGCGACCGGCACCCACGACACCAGCCCGCTGCGGGCCTGGTGGGAGGAAGACCGGGAAGTGACCGCCCATTTCTACTACAACATGCTGAGCTGCGGCGGCGAAGTGCCGTATTTCTGCGAGCCTTGGGTGTGTGAACGGGTGGTGGACCAGCACCTGAAATCCCCGGCCATGCTGACGGTCCTGCCGCTGCAGGACTGGCTGTCCATCGACGGGCAGGTCCGCTATCAGGGCAATCCGGCCGACGAGCGGATCAATGTGCCGGCCATCCCGCGCTACTACTGGCGCTACCGGATGCATCTGACGCTGGAGCAGCTGATCCAGGAGACCGATTTCAACGCCCACCTGAAGGGGCTGATCGCGGACTCCGGCCGCGGAGAATAGCGAAACAAAATGTCCAAATGGGCTGGCCAAGAGATTTGATTGGTCAGCCCCTTTTCAGCATCTGAATGAAGAAAAATAAGCTACCTCGTTTCAAAACCTGTGGCCACCCTCGGCCACATTAGAGGGAGGGGCCCAAACTTGTTTGGGAGGGATGGAGCGAAGCGGAAGGTTTTGAAATGAGGTAGCTTATTTTTCGGAATGTTCCATGTCGTTCAGGCGGACCTCCAGCTGGATGATCCGGCCCTTGCCGGCCTTCTTTTCCTTCAGGGACGTCGTCATGCCCCGGATAATCATCAGCGAAAGCTCATCCAGGTCCGGCCGGTCCAGGATAGGCCGGCTGCAATTCTCCTGCTCGATCTCCACCGACGCGCCCCGCCTGTCCTCATGGCTGTGGATCCGGATCCCGACCGCACCGGTAAAAGGCAGCACCTTGGTCAGCATCTCCTCCAACACCAGCTCCAGCTGGAAATACAGCCTGCCCAGGTCATAATGCTTGCAGAACCACTCGATCCGGGCGTTCATCTCATACAGGTCGTAGTCGCGGCTCGCGACATGGAAAATCAGACTCTCCAGGTTCTCCACGAAAATCCGGGTCAGCGTCTTGCGCGGATTGTCCAGGACCTGCTCCACCGTTCCCGACTCGACGATTTCCCCGTCCTGCATAAACACGATACGCGTACTGATGTCCCGCGCCAGTTGCAGGTCGTGCGTGGCGACCACCATCGTCATCCCCTTTTTCGCCAAAGCCAGCATCACAGACTTCACCTCGCTCGTCATCCGGGGGTCCAGGGCCGCTGTCGGCTCATCGAAAAGGATGATTTCCGGGTCCATGGACAGGCATCTGGCGATGCCCAGACGCTGTTTCTCCCCGCCGGACAGGTCCGTGGACCGGCGATGCGCCTTCTCCGCGAGACCGACCTGGCGCAGCAGGTCCATGCCCTTTTTCTCCGCATCCTCCCGCTTCATCCCGAGGACCAGCGTCGGGCCGAGGATGACATTGCCCAGAACGTCCAAATGCTTGAAAATGCTCGGTTCCTGGAGGACCATCCCCACTTTCCGGCGGAGCTCGGTGGCCGGCTTCTCCCGCTGGGGGAAGGGCTCGTCATGGAAGAACAGCGTCCCGGACGAAGGCGTGTTCAGCAGGTTGAGGCACTGGAGCAGGGTGCTCTTGCCGCAGCCCGACGGGCCGATGAGCGTGACGATTTCGCCTTTTTTGATGGACAGATTGACCCGGCTCAAGACCTTCGTCCCGTTGCCGAGCGTCATGAACAGATCACGTACTTCGAGGATGTTTCTATCGGGCATGGCGTTGGATGAAAAGGTCGCCGATGCGGTCCAGGACCACACCGAGCAGACGGGTGAGCAGGAAATAGATGACAGCCAGCAGGCCAAGCGGCACCAAGGCGTCGTAGGTCTGGCTGCGGACGATGTCCACCACCTTGGTCAGGTCCTTGATGGCGATGAAGCCCACGATGGACGTGTTCTCCAGGAGTGTGATGCTGCGGCCCTTGTACAGGGGCAGGAACACGTGCGCGGCCTGGGGCATGACGATGTGCCGGATGGTCTGCATCCGCGTGAGTCCCAGGGTGAGACCGGCCTGCCGCTGGTCGTCGCTCACGCTCTCCACGCCGCTGTAGAAGCACTCGCAGGCGCCGCTGGCGAAATGCAGGGAGAAAGTGAGGATGGCCACGATCTTCCCGCTGAGCGGGGAGAAGGCGAACACGACATAGAACATGAGCAGCAGCAGGACCAGGATCGGGATGCCTTCGACGATGCTGCAATACGCTTCGGCGAAACGGCGCACCCGCCGGCGCCGGGACATCCGGCACAGGCACAGCAGGACGCCCAGCAATCCGCCCAGCAGCATCGAGAAGAAGGTGATAATCAGCGTGGTCCAGAGGCCTTCCAGGATCAGCAGATAGCGCTTCTCCGTCACGAGATTGTCCCGGAAATCATGGCCCAGTTTGGTGAGCAGGTTCTGCCCGGCGACATGCTGACGCACCACGAGGCAGAGCTCGGAAATATCATAAGGTTCGGAAAACAGCACGCCCCGCTGGCGGGCCAGGGTAGGGGTGATGCCGCTCACCAGCGCGTCCACCCGGCCTGATTTCAGGGCGGGGACCATGCCGGAGCCGGTCATTTCCACGAAACGGACGGGGCGGCCGAGATATTCCCCGAAGCGGACCATCAGCTCGGGTTCGAAGCCAACTTCTTCATCTTCACTGACATAGGTAAAAAACGTCTGTCCGACTTCCACGCCTACGCGCAGGGGCTCTCCCGCATCATGGTTATGCGGATACGGGTGTTTCTCTCCGCCCTGGCCGAACCATTTGTCCTGCATGGCCGCCAGGGTCCCGTCCTGCCGGATCTCCTGCAGGAAAGCGTTGAACTGGCCGGCCAGCAGCCCGTCTTCGGGGCGGAAGGCGACGGCGGCCGTGTCCAGCAGCGCGGGTCCCGGCAGGATGCGGAAGCCCGGGTGCTCGGCGAGCAGATGCTCGCTTCCGGACCGCCTGCAGACAAAGCCCTTGATCTGGTCCTTGCGCAGGGCCAGGGACATGGACATCAGGTCTTCGAAGGGGAGATACCGGGCCTCCTGGATGTTGCGCTCCAGCTGGGGCTGCTGGGTGAAGGTGGTCAGGACGCCGATAGGCTGGCCGTCGAGGTCCCGGAACGATTCGGGGTACGCGCCGCCGCGGCTGCAGGAAAGCAGCAGCAAAGCGGCCAGAAAGGGGAGTAGGCGTTTCATGCGCACAAAGATAACAAAAACTCAGGATTCCAGCCAGCGGAGGAATTCCTCCGTGCGGGCCCGGGACACGGTGAAGTCGGCGCCGCGGGCCTGGATGGGCTCCGGCAGCAGCAGCTGAAGGCGCCCGCCGGGAAGCTTGATAGCGCTCTGTATCAAGTCTTTGGCGACAATGCAGCTGCGCGATATCCGGAAAAATACGCCCGGGTCCAGCTCCTCCGACAAATCGTCCAGCGAAGTATCCACGACATAGACCGTCCCGTCCCGGGTGACGACATGGTTGTTCTTGTCTTCGGCGAAGAAACAGGCGATGTCCGCCGCCCGCACGGGGACGATATGGTCGTTGATATAGACCAGGAAGCGTTCTTTGAAGGTCTGGGCGGGGCGCAGGGCGGCCAGCACCTGCTCCAGGTCCTGGGTGTGGGCGGCGTCCCGGCAGCGGTCCACCGCGCGGTGCAGGGCCTCGCTGTCCACCGGTTTGAGCAGGTAGTCGATAGACCCGGCCTCGAAGGCCTTGACGGCATAATTGTCGTAGGCGGTGGTCATGATGACCTTGGCCGTCACCTTGACCTGGCGGAAAATCTCGAAACAGTTGCCGTCCGCGAGCTCTACGTCCATGAACAGGATGTCGGGGCGGTTCTCCCGTAGCCAGGCGACGCTTTCGCGGACCGAACCGGCCTCGCCGGCGATTTCGATATCCGGAAATTCCGCCGTCAGCTTCCGCACGAGGCTTCTCCGGGCGGGAATTTCATCTTCAATGACAAATGCTTTCATAGGCATTATAACAAAGGCAGGCTGACTGCATAGTCGTCGTCCGTCTGCGTAATCGTAATTTCTTTGCCGGATGTATCCAAATAGCTGTTCCGGATATACTTCAGGCCCAGGCCGGCCGATTGCGGCGGGGTCAGGCGCGGGATGCGGTTGTTCCGTACGCAGACCCGCTCCCCGTCGGAGGTCACCCGGATCAGGAGCCCGTCCACTGCGTTGTGCTTCACGGCATTCTCCAGCAGCATCTGGACGGAATATTTCACGACATAGCGCTGGAGGTCTTCTTCGCGCACGTCGGTCTCCAGCCGCAGGCCGTCGGGGAAGCGCACCTGCAGCAGGTCATAGTACATCCGGCTGTATTCCAGCTCGTCCCGCAGGCGGACCAGCGCCTCTTTTTCGTTGCGCAGCATATAGCGGTACAGGCCCGACAGCTTGCTGATATAGCGGTGTACGGCCTCCTCGTCCCCGTCGCCCACCAGGCTGTCCAGGACGTTGAGGGAATTGAACAGGAAGTGCGGGCTGACCTGCTGCTTGAGGCTCTGGTACTGGGAATGGGCCTGGTTGGCGCTTTCCCGCTCGACGGCGGCGTTGCGCCGGGCCGAGACGGAGGACATCACCAGGTAGATAAAGGAAAACAGCACCGCCTCGATGACGGTCGCGATGACGGTCAGCTGGGCATATTCCTGCCCGGAGAGGTTCATGTCAGCCTCCAGCGGGAGGCCGATGCCGGCCAGCAGGGCGGACACCACCACCAGGGCGGCCAGCATGAGGAAAGTCAGCGACATGACCGCCCAACGCTCCATCCGGGCCGACACTTTCCGGCTGAATTCGACGATGAGCAGCGTCAGGGACGCCATGACCAGCAGCACGACCGAATTGCTCAGGAAACGCCGCAGGAGCTCGCGCAGGTCGGTATCCGCGAAAAGGGTATTTCCGGACACCAGGATACGGGTGCCGAAAATCAGGCTCACCACCACGACGAGCGCCACCAGGTTGTCCCGCACCGGACGGTCCCGGGAAGGCCCCATCAACCGCCTGGTCAGCAGCAGGATGCCCCAGCCGATCAGCTCGGTCACGATGAAGGTGGACAGGGCGTGTATGGTGATTTCCGAGGAGAGGAACAGCCCCAGCAGGGCGGCCAGCGCGACGCCGAGGCCATAGCCCAGGATGTTCACGAGGACGATGTTCACGGCCGTATCCGTCAGGCTCGTCTGCTCGCGGGCGCACAGGACGATGGTCAGAGTCATCGTCAGCGCGGTCAGCAGCAGGGTGTCGTCCACGCCCAGCACGCGGCACAGGACCGCCCCTCCGGCGTGCAGGAGGGCGAATCCCGTAATCAGGATGGCATCGGTGAGCCGTTTTCTGTCCATATCTGTCTCAAAATTACACATTTCGCGGCAGATTTGCAACCATTCATCGGGAAAATATCGCCGTTCATCATAAAAATACGCCCGTCCGTCCGCGCGCGTAAGGAAAAATCAAAACGGTTTAATTATCTTTGTGTGATTTTAGGCCACATAATGACGATGGACAAGAGTAAACAACTATCCTTCTGGCAGATGTTCAACCTGAGCTTCGGTTTCTTCGGAGTCCAGATTGCCTATGCGCTGCAGAGCGCCAACATCAGCCGTATTTTCGCCACCCTGGGCGCCGATCCGCACCAGCTGTCGTTCTTCTGGATCCTGCCCCCGCTGATGGGTATGATCGTCCAGCCGCTGATCGGCAAGTATTCCGACCGGACCTGGACCCGTATGGGCCGTCGCAAGCCCTATCTGTTGGTGGGCGCCATCATCGCCGTGCTGGTGATGCTCTTCCTGCCCAACGCCGGCAGCCTGCATTTCTCGACCCGGGTCTTCCTGGGCCTGAACATGGCCATGTGGTTCGGCCTTTTCTCGCTGATTTTCCTGGATACGTCCATCAACATCGCCATGCAGCCCTTCAAGATGATGGTCGGCGACATGGTGGGCGAGGAGCAGAAGACCGAGGCCTATTCCATCCAGAGCTTCCTGTGTAACGCCGGGTCCCTGGTGGGCTATCTCTTCCCGATTTTCTTCACCTGGATCGGCATTGCCAACGAGGCCCCCGAAGGCGTGATTCCGGACTCCGTGATCTATTCCTTCTACTGCGGCGCCGCTATCCTGATCCTCTGCGTGCTCTTCACCTTCTTCAAGGTCAAGGAGATGCCGCCGAAGGAATATGCCGAATTCCATGGCATCGACCCGGCCAAGTCGGAGGAAAAGGGCGAAGGCCTGATGTCCCTGTTGGTCAAGGCTCCCGCGGCCTTCTGGACCGTCGGCCTGGTGCAGTTCTTCTGCTGGGCGGCCTTCCTGTACATGTGGACCTATTCCAACGGCGCTATCGCCGTCAACTGCTTCGGCGTTCCGGTCAGCGACAGCGGCATGATCGATACCGCCTCCAAGGCCTATCAGGATGCCGGCAACTGGGTCGGCGTCGTCTTCGCCGTCCAGGCCATCGGTTCCATCCTCTGGGCCCTGGTGATTCCGCGCTTCAAGAACGTTAAGGCGGCCTACATCGTCAGCCTCCTGATCGGCGCCGTGGGCTTCGCCTCCATCTTCTTCATCCATAACCAGTATGCGCTGTTTGTCAGCTACTTCCTGATCGGTTTCGCCTGGGCCGCCATGCTCGCCCTGCCGTTCTCGATCCTGACCGTCGCACTGGAAGGCAGTCCGTACATGGGCTCCTACCTGGGCCTGTTCAACTGCACCATCTGCCTGCCGCAGATCGTCGCCGCCGCCACCGGCGGTCTGGTCATCTCGCTGGTGGGCGGTTCCCAGCCGGCCATGCTGATGATCGCCGCCGCCTTCCTCGTGCTGGGCGCGGCTTCCGTATTGATTATCAAGACTAAGAAATAATAAAACTAAGCTACACAATCAATGAAAAGAATCCTTAACGCAATTATGGCGGCTGCCCTGCTGGCGGTCTCCATTACTGTTTCCGCCCAGAGCGGTTACGAGGTAAAGGGTACTGTAGTTGACAACCTTGGCCCCGTTTTCGGAGCTACGGTCATGGAAGCCGGCACCAGTACCGGCACCAGCACCGACATTGACGGCGCCTTCGTCCTGAAGGTATCCTCCGCCGACGCCGTTGTCGAGGTCAGCTGCATCGGTTATGCGACCCTTTCCTGGAAAGCTTCCGAGGTGCCTGCCACCATTACCCTCAAGGAGGATGCCCTCTTCCTGAACGATGTCGTGGTGATCGGTTACGGCTCCCAGAGCAAGAAAGAGATCACGGGTGCTATCGCCTCTGTCAAGAGCGAAGCGTTCAACAAGGGTAACGTCGCCAACCCCATGGGTCTTATCCAGGGTAAGGTGGCCGGTCTGAACATCATCAAGAACGGTGGTGACGACCCTGCCCAGAACAGCTACAGCGTCCAGCTCCGTGGTGTGGGATCCCTCAATGGCAGCACCGAACCGCTCTATGTGATTGACGGCGTGCCCGGAGGAAGCCTTTCTTCCGTGCTGCCCCAGGATATCGAGTCCATCGACGTCCTGAAGGATGGTTCCGCCGCCGCTATCTACGGTACCCGTGCCAACGCCGGCGTTATCCTCATTACGACCCGCCGCGGCAACAAGGACGGTGCCTTCTCGGCTGAATACAGCGGCAATGCCAGCGTCGGTTTCATCACCAACGTGCCCCGCATGCTGAATGCCCAGGAGTATCGTGACAAGATGGTGGCTGCCGGCATGGGCAACGACCTCGGCGCGAACACCGACTGGATCAAGGCCATCACCCGCGTCCCCGTGACCCATACCCACAATGTCTCCGTGACCGGCGGCACGCAGAATTTCAACTTCCGTGCATCCGTGGGTTACCGCAACATGCAGGGTATTGCCATCAACTCCGATTTCGAGGAGATCAACGGCCGCTTCGCCGCTGACCAGAAGGCCCTGAACAACAGGCTGACCCTCTCCTACGACTTCGCCTACAACCGCGGCAAGAAGAGCTGGGCCAACTACGATGACTTCGACTATGCCCTTCGTCTGAACCCTACGATGCCCATCACTTCCGACGATCCTGCTTACGAGCAGTATGGCGGCTACTATGAGACGGACAGCTTCTATTCCAAGAACCCTGTCTCCGACATCATGCAGACCACCAACGACCAGAAGGACCAGAGCGTCGTGTTCAGCGTCAAGGCTACCTTGGATATCGTAAAGGGTCTGAAATTCAGCACCTTCTATTCCATTCAGGACGTCAATAACTGGAACGGCAAATACCAGAACAACACCCTCAAAGGCCAGGGTATCCTCGGCAAGGGCGGCGTGGCCCGTCAGAGCTATGGCAGCAACACCCAGCAGATGATTGAGAACACCCTCAATTATATGGGCAGCACCGGCCGGCACAATTATCAGTTCCTCCTCGGTCAGTCCTATCAGACCAACCTCTCCCAGGGATTCGCGGCCAACAACTCCAAGTTCCCCCTGGACGGCATCCTGTACAACAACCTCGGTCTGGGCCAGGGTAAACTGTCCGGCGTAGCCGATGATGCCAACATGTCCAGCTACAAGTACCGCGACAAACTGGCTTCCTTCTTCGTCCGTGCGCTGTACAACTACGACGGCAAGTACTTCCTCAGCCTCTCCACCCGTCTGGAAGGTTCTTCCAAGTTCGGTTCCAAGGCCAACAAGGTTCTGGGTCCTTGGGGTCTCTTCCCGGCAGTCAGCGCCAGCTGGAACATCTCCGAAGAGGACTGGATGAAGGATATCACCTGGATAGACGAACTCAAGCTCCGTGCGGGTTACGGTGTCACCGGTAACATGCCGAACAGCTCCTATCTCTACCTGATGCTCGTGGGCGCCGGCGGCGACTATGTCTTCAGCAACGGCGAATTCGTCCAGCCTTGGGGCCCGCAGACCAATGTGAATGAGTATATCCGTTGGGAAGAGAAGCACGAGACCAATGTCGGTATCGACTACTCCTTCCTCGACGGCCGCATCTTCGGTTCCCTCGACGGTTACTTCCGCAACACCACCAACCTGCTCTATGAGTACGATGTGCCGCTGACCGGTGGCAACGTTTCCTCCAAGAAATGGGACAACTACGGACAGATCCACAACTATGGTGTGGAATTTGCCATCAACGGTGTCATCATGAAGGAAAAGGAGCTCAACTGGACCGCCGGCCTCAATATGGCATGGAACCGCAACCGCGTCGTGCGTATCACCGGCGAGCAGTATGGCGAGAAAGATGCTGACGGCAACCATATCGCCGCCTACCAGAACGTGGGTTACATCTCCTCCGGCGACGGTGAGACCGGTAACTACGTGATGCGTCTTGTCGAAGGTGAGGCCGTGGGTAACTTCTATGGCTTCAAATACTATGACATCGACAACAAGGGCGTGTGGTGGTTCTACCAGACCTCGAACCCGGACAAGCCGACCTCCAACCCCAAGGATAGCGACCGTCAGGTGCTCGGCAATGCCTTCCCGCTGCTGACCCTCGGTTTCAATACGGCGGTGACCTACAAGAACTTCGACCTCTCGCTGAACTTCCGCGGTCAGATCGGCGGTCTGATTTTCAATGAGACCCGTTATTTCTACGAGAATACCCGTGGTGCCGAGAACGTTCTGCTGTCCGCCTTCGAAGGGGAACCTTCCAAGCTTCTTGCCTGGAAGACTTCCGGAGAGACCAACGCCTCCGTGCGTCGCTTCTCCGACTTCTATCTGGAGGATGCCACGTACATCAAGCTCAACGACGTGACCTTCGGCTGGACGCCCAAGATCAAGGGTGTCGTAGGCGATTACATCAAGAATCTGCGCGTGTATGTCACGGCCCAGAACCTCTTCACCATCACCGGTTACAAGGGCCACGATCCTTCCACGGTCGGCATGTCCGGTCTTACTCCGGGTTTCGACTACCGTTCCTACTTCCCGACGCAGCGTACGGTAAGTCTCGGTGTCAATCTCAACTTCTAATCCAAGGAACAGTATGAAAAGTCTCAGATATATCGCAATTGCGGCTGCCCTCTGTGCGGCAGCTTGCACCGACCTTTCTCCCGAGGTTTATACCGATGTGCAGAAAGATGCCTACTTCAAGACTACCCAGCAGTTCTCCACGCTGATTGCCAATGCCTATTCGCAGCTGGCTGGTGAAAGCGGATATGTCTATCGCGAGGGCTACTGGAGCCTTCAGGAATACACGACCGACGAGGTGGTGATTCCTACCCGCGGTACGGACTGGTATGACAACGGCGTGCCCATTGCCATGCACACCCACACCTGGGAGTCCGACACCCGTGACATCAACAACGGCTGGTCCTTCGCCTATGGCGGCGTGACCAAGTGCAACACCGTTATCGACAACATCCATTCCATCATGGGCGAGGATGAGAGCACGTACACAGCTGCCGCCAAAGCCGGTATCGCCGAGGCCCGCGTGCTCCGCGCTTTCTATCACCTGCTCGCTATGGATGTCTATGGCAATGTCCATATTGATGACGGCAGCGGCGCCCCCGTCACGCAGATGTCTCGTAAGGAAGTGTTCGATTGGATTGAGAATCAGATCCTTACCGAGATTCCTAACATCGAGGACGGCGTGACCTACGGCAATTTCACCCGCCCGGTCGCCTACATGGTGCTCGCGAAGATGTACCTCAACGCCGAGGTCTATACCGGTACGCCCCGCTGGGCTGACGCCGAGAACTACTGCAACCTGATTATCGAAGGGGAATACTACGACCTCAACGAGGATTATTTCACCACTTTCAAGAAGGACAATACCGGCAACAAGGAGATCATCTTCCCCATCGTATTCGATGCCGTTTACGCCAAGGGCAACATGTTCCACCTGATTACCAGCCACTATGTCATGCAGCAGGCCTATGGTTACCTGACCCAGACCTGGAACGGCCCCTGCACCACGGAATCTTTCTATAACAGCTATTCCGACGATGACAAACGCAAGAAGCAGTGGTTTGTCGGCCCGATCCAGAAGGACGGACAAACGCTGATGTACCAGCATTCCTCCTGGGATGCCCCCAAGGAGGCCATCATCGTCCCGCAGGTGACCACGCTTCAGGACCCGACCGCCAACAATACCTTTGAGGGCGCCCGGTTCCAGAAATTCGAGATTGAACCCGGCATCGAGTACCATGCCAACAGCGACTTCCCCGTATATCGTTATGCCGATGTCCTGCTGATGGCCGCCGAGGCCTACATGCGCCAGCATGACGGTGCCCTGGACGAGACCCATCTGGAGTACATCAACAAGGTCCACCGCAGAGCTGGTCTGAAAGACTATACCGCAGCCGAAGTCACTTACGACGAGCTCCTCGCCGAGCGTGGCCGTGAACTGGCCTGGGAAGGACATCGTCGCGACGACCTGATCCGTTTCGGGAAGTTCGGCAATGCCTGGGACCTCAAACCCGCCAGTGACAAGAACCACGAGCTGTTCCCTATCCCGAACTGGGTGCGCGACGGCGCTCCCGGCGTGTATGAGCAGAATCCGGGTTACTAGCAAGCAGACTACTAAAATCTAACTTGAATATCAATTATTAACCAAACAAATTTCAAAACATGAAAAGGATTTTTTATTTCCTTGGCGCTGTAGCCGTTACAGCGATGCTCTTTTCCTGCAAAAAGGACAACAATGACAAGAAGGTTGACGTCAACGATGTCGTGAACGATGCCGTTTACGTGCTCGGCGATGCAGTGGGTACCACCACGGCCGATGCCAAGTATGCCATGGTCGGCGTAGCCATCAACGACGCTGTCGAGGTGAACGAAGGCGAGACCAAACCCGCTCGTGACGATGCTTATGAGAAGTACATCTATCTCGAAGGCGGCAAGGCTTTCTACCTCTACAAAGTGGCCGGTGAGACCAAGACCGAAATCAAAGGCGCCCTCAAAGCTGGCGAGAATGGTATCTATGTAGGTACGAACAACGGCAGCGAGATGAAGGTTGCTGAAAGCGGCCTGTACCATGTCGTTTACGATGGTCCGACCGAGGACATCGCCGTCATCCCGGCCAAGATGGCCATAAAGGGTGCCCAGTGGGCTTCCTGGGGTGAGGCTCAGTTCATGGAGGTCACGTCCGCTTCCGCTACCCAGGTGGTCTTCACGTTCGAAGCCGGCGACATCAATGCCACGGAGTTCAAGTTCCAGAACGGCCTGACTGACTGGGGCTATCAGGTGAACGACGCCTTCAAGATCCACACCAACATCGGCGCTGACATGCTTCCTAACGGCAGCAACCTCTCCGCTCCCAAGACCGACAATGCCGTCTTCACCCTCACCTGGACCCTGGCAGACGCTGCCAAGTGGGCTGAGAACTTCTCCTGGAAGGTGGAAGGTGTGACCGCAAAGAACACTCCTGAGACCCTTGTGGTCGGCCTCTCCGGCGAATTCAACGGTTGGGGCGGTCCCGAACTCGCTACCTTCGACGCTGCTGCCAGCAGCTTCACCCAGGGTGACCTCGATTTCGAAGGCACTGTGGTGTACACGATTAAGAATCTGGCTGTGAACGGCATGTTCAAAGTCCGTATCAACGGCAGCTGGGATGGCGGTGACGTCGTCGAGGCTTCCGGTGTCGAGGTGGAAGTTGTCGCCACTGACAACAACAACTTCAAGATTGCCGAGGGTACCTACGACTTCACGATCAGCTTCGACTGGGCCAATGGTGCCGCTTCCAACAAGAAGATCAAAATCGACGAGGTGAAGTAATCCCTTTCCTTATTAACCTGCAGGCCCCTGATACGGACCTGCAGGTTCCATTTATCAGAGAACCGCTTATGAAAAAAGTCCGCTTTATCTGTGTATGCGCCGTTTTGCTGGCGTTTGCTGCCTGCACGAAGGCCCCTACGGAGGATCCCTCCTCGGATACCCCGGCGATTGTCTCGGAAGACCCGTCCGAAGATACGATGCCAGACCCTTCTCAGAAAGACGATACCGACTATACCCAGGAGATTTCCGTGTCTGAGCGGGCAGATGATTTCGTGGAAAGCGGCCGCCAGGGAAATATCACCTACCAGCTGCTGGTCTATAGCTTCGCCGACAGCGACGGCAACGGCATCGGCGACTTCAAGGGCATCGAGCAGCACCTGGACTATATCTCCTCCCTGGGCGCCACGGCCATCTGGCTGTCGCCCGTCCATCCGGCCATGTCCTATCACGGCTATGACGTGACGGACTACAGTGCCCTGAACAAGGAATATGGCACGGAGGAGGACTTCAAGAGCCTGGTCCACGCCGCCCATCAGAAAGGCATCAAGATTTATCTGGATTATGTCCTGAACCATGCCGGCAAGGACCATCCGTATTTCCAGCGTGCGGCCAAGAGCCGTGAAGACCAGTGGCGGACCGCCTTTATCTTCTCCCAGAACCCGGCCGCCGATATCAAGGCCGGCAAGATCGAGATGATTCCCTCCGGGGATGGCTACGAATCCTCCCAGTGGTATGCCGCTCCCGCCAGCGGCAATCTCGGCGCCAAGGGCAGGTTCCACTTCGTGGTGGACTTCACCCAGTCTTCCAAGCCTACGGTCACGGTGACCGAGACCACTGCCGACGCGCAGAACCCCAACAGCGATACTTCCGTCAATGTCTATCTGTTCTACGGCTCCTCCGGCAGTGTCCGGATGTACAAGACCGCGGACAAGATTTATGAAATCACGGTCAACTTCAATTCCGACTGGGGCTTCCTCATCCGTACCAGCACTACCGCCTGGGGCAATGACAAATGGGGTGCCGCAGCCGGCGACCAGACCGTCACGTTCGGCAAGGCCAAGACCCTGGTCAACGCCGATGCCGCCAACGACATCACCTTCGCGGCGGTGGACTTCTACCATTCCCACATGTGGACCGACTGGTTTGCCGACTGGAATTACCACAGTGTTGCAAAGGCTGAAAAGTCCCTGGCCTTCAATCATTTGGCCTCTACCGTGGACAAATGGATAGGCTATGGCATCGACGGCCTTCGCCTGGATGCCGTCCGGCATATTTACCACAATTCCGCCACGTCCGACAACCCTGTGTTCCTGGGTAAATGGTACGACCGCTGCAACGAGGCCTACCACCAGGCCGGTGGCGAGGGCGACTTCTACATGGTCGGCGAAATGTATGGCGCATGGGACGAAGTGGCCCCGTACTACAAGGGCCTGCCCGCGTTCTTCGAGTTCGATTTCTGGAATCGCCTGGAGTGGGTGCTGAATGCCGAGACCGGCTGTTATTTCTATAAGGATATCGCAGGATATCAGAACCGATACGCCACCTACCGCAAGGATTATATCGAGGCGACCAAACTCTCCAACCACGACGAGGACCGTGCCGCTTCGCGTCTGGGCAAGAGCCTGCCCAAGATAAAGCAGGCCGCCGCCTTCCTGATGACAGCGGCCGGCGAGCCCTATATCTACCAGGGCGAAGAGCTGGGCTACTATGGCACCAAGCAGAACGGCGACGAATGGGTCCGTACCCCGATCATGTGGAATGCCGACGGCAGCGAGCTCGCTTCCAAGAAGTTGGGTACCAAGCTGGACAAGGCCATGCTGACGCCGGAGATTTCCGTCGAAAAGCAGGATATGGACCTGGAATCCGTCTATAGCGTCTATCGCCGTTTCGCCGATGCCCGCAATACCTACGCGGCCCTGGGCAAGGGAACGATGTCGCGCCACGCCAAGTACAATGACGGCAATACTTCCGCGAAGGCGGCCGCCGTGTGGTATATGACGGCCCCCTCCGGCGACAAGATGCTCGTCGTACACAATGTCGGCGCCTCCGACCTGACCCTCGACCTGTCGGGCGACGACCTCAGCGAAGCCGTCGTCAGCCTGGGAACCTATAACGTATCCGGCACCTCGCTGACCCTCGCGGGCAATTCCTCCGTGGTGTTCATGCAATAAATAGATCACGATATATGAAAAGATTCTTCGGTATGATGCTGGTCGTGCTGGCTGCCGTCGCGTGCGGACGGGAGCCGCGCGTCGCGCGTGAAGCGGCCGAAACGGCCCTGACATCGAATGTAAGCGAATTGACCTTCAAGGGAGACGGCGAGACCAAGCCTTTCTCCGTCAAGACGAAAGCGGCCTGGCAGGCGGCGGTCGGCGAAGGCTGGATCACCTTGGATGAAATGTCCGGTACCGGCGCCCTGACGATCCTGGCCACCGCGGCCGCGAATCCGACCGAAGAGGAGCGTAGCGCCCTGATCCGGATCTGGCTGGTGGACAATGAGTCCATCGTCCTGGAAATCCCTGTCCGTCAATCGGGTAAGGGACAGGCCGCGCCGGAGACGAGCGGGGACCCTTCCGCGTCGGAAGATCCGGAGGAGCCGGGCCAGGTCATCGAGCGCTCGGCCTTCACAGAAACCACCGAATGGGGCATAACCGGTTCCATCATGGACCTGAATTGGGGCACGGCCGGCGCGGGGGATATTCCGATGCTGGGCGAGCCGACGGGCTGGATGGCCGCATTCGACATCGTCGTGGCCGAAGGCGAAGAATTCAAGGTCCGCAAGGACGCTGACTGGGCGGTGAACCTGGGCGTGGGTGCCAAGCAGCCCACCCTCGACCGCAAATGCGCCCTGGCCGACGACGGCGGCAACATCAAGCTGCCGGCCGGCACCTACGACGTCTATGTCCAGCCGACCTTCATGATCATGTACGTGGAAAATGCCGGTGACGAATTCGCCCATGGCGACGCCAAGGGCGACCAGGAGGCCGGCGAGAACGTCCGCATCTATGTCCTGAACAATTCCACCTGGGAGACGCCTTATCTGTATGCTTATGCGGGAGGCGGCGGCTATCAGCCTTACGGCAGTTGGCCGGGCACCTATGCGGTCGGGACGAAGGTCTTCGGCGATTATACCTATACCTACTGGGAGGCCTCCGGCTTTACGGACGTGTCCGGCATCAGCCTGATCCTCAATGACGGCGGCTCTAACCAGTATCCGGCTCCGGATACGGAGGACCCGCTCTGGAGCAATCTGACCGTGAACACCACCCTGTACTTCGCCTTCGACGGCACCTCCGTGGTGGAAGTGGAAGACCCGGCAGCCCCGGGCGTTTCCGGCACGGGCATCACCCCGAAGGAAATCAAGTTCGGCACCAGCTCCTGGACGCTGATCGGCACCCTGGGCGGCACCAATTGGGATTATGATTTCCCGATGGACACCGAAGGCTACTGGGAAGTGGCCCGCGGGGTCAGCATCGCGGCCGGCGAGCAGTTCAAGGTGCGCCAGAACCGCAAATGGGAAGTGAACATGGGCTACGGCCCCTATTCCGATACGCAGGCCAACATCGCCCCGCTCGACACCCCGCTGGAGGTGGCTTCCGGCGCCGGCAACATCACCGTGGCGGCCGACGGAACCTACGATATCTACCTGGCGGCCGAAAACAAGCTGATGTATATCCTGACGGCGGGCGCTTCCTGGACCCATGAAGCCGAGGGCAAGCCGCAGGTGGACCTGATCGGCGATTTCGACCCGGATGCGCTGGTGAAGGCCCCGGACGCCAAGCTCTCCGGCCTGACCTACCAGGTCAACGTGTTCAGTTTCAAGGACTCCAACGGAGACGGCTACGGCGACCTCAAGGGCATTACCCAGAACCTGGACTATTTCGACCGGCTCGGCGTTACGGGCCTGTGGCTCTCGCCGCTCCAGCCGGCCCAGTCCTACCATGGCTACGACGTGACCGACTATGAGGCCATCAACAAGCGTTTCGGCACGGAAGCAGACTTCCAGGAGCTGATTACCGAGGCCCATAAGCACAATATCCGCATCTACATGGACTATGTCATCAACCACTCCGGCGACCAGAACAAGTGGTTCCTGGATGTGAAGAAGAATGGCGAAAAGTCCCCGTATTGGGATTATTATTCCCTGTCCAAGAATCCGGAGGCCGACTCCAAGTCCGGCAAGGTCGTCCAGGCCAGCGGCTGGTACAACCCCGGCAAGTGGTTCCCGGTGCTGATCGGTGGCGGCGGCAAGGAACGGCTCAAGGTCGAGCTGGACTGGACCAATGCCTCGGCCCCGACGATGAAGGTGTCCAAGACGACGGAGGACGTGACTTCGGCGTCGGCATCCCACAACAATCCGGCCCGTTACCTCTTCTGGGGCAACAATACCTATACGCAGTTCGCCGACAACGGTACGGGCAAGTATGTCCTGGTGCTGGACTTCGAATCCAGCTGGGGCTGCCTGGTCCGTACGACCAAGGCCGACGACTGGTCGGCGGGCACGAAGTGGGGCTTCAACAAGACCGGTGACCAGCTCAAATACGGCGAGGCCCACGTCCTGTACCAGGGCGAGAGCGACGCGGTCCAGAATATCGTCATGCCGGGCGGTGACATGTATTATTACTATACCGAGTTCGGCACGGGCATGTTCGTGGACTTCAACTACGGTCCGGCCTCTTCCGTGGCCTCTTCTCCGGCGTTCAAGGCCATCATGACCTCCGTGGAGAAATGGCTGAAGATGGGTGTGGACGGATTCCGTCTGGATGCCGTCAAACATATCTACTGCAACGAGACCGGCCCCGAGAACAAGGCCTTCTGGAAGGCGTTCTACAGTGCCTGCAACACGATATACAAGGCCAATGCCTCCGCCCGCGCCGACCTGGCCTGGAGTGATGAGGATATCTTCATGGTGGGTGAGGTCCTTTCCGGCGACGGCGACTGCACCCCGTTCTACGAGTGCCTGCCGGCCCTGTTCGAGTTCCAGTTCTGGTGGGATTTGCGCGAGTGCCTGAACGGCGAGACCATCCACCGCGCCGGCTACGGACAGACCTTCCCGGGTTCCTTGTCCTACCGTTGGAACAACCACCTGGCCAAGCGCTCCGACGCCATTTCCACGCCGAAGCTGGCCAACCACGATGAAGACCGTACGGCTTCTACCCTGGGCAATTACAAGCCGAAGATCCGGCTGGCCGCCGCGGTGCTGATGACCGCCGCGGGCCGTCCGTATATCTACCAGGGCGAGGAGCTGGGTTATTGGGGCACCAAGTCCGGCGGTGACGAGTATGTGCGTACGCCGATCCTGTGGACCGCATCGCAGTCTTCCGCGGCCTCGAAGGGTGTTTCGAACAAGGTGGACTGGAATATGTTGACGCCGTCCATTTCGGTGGAGCACCAGACGGAGGATGAGACTTCGCTGCTGAACCTGTACCGGCATTTCGCCTATGCGCGCAGCGTCAGCCCGGCCTTGGCCGACGGCTGGCCTGAACCGGATGAGCGGACGGCCTCCGGCTATGACGGTCATGTGGCGGGCTGGTATATGCATGCGAACGACGGCTCCGACAAGGTGGTGCTCGTCCTGCACAATTTCTCCAGCTATTCCACCGACGTGACCCGCTGGCCGGGCGAGAATGTATCCAATGGGAATATCCTCGTGGCCAATGGCAAGGTGACCGTTTCCGGCGACGTCGCTTCGGGCGCCACCGTGACCCTGCCCGGCTACAGTTCCGTCGTATTTGCTCTGAATTAATTCATTCCGAACAATAAGCTGCCTGACAGGCAGCTTATTGTTCTTCATGTGTAGATTTTCATGAAAGCACTGCGTATTTGCTGGAAAGTCTTGTATAAGACGCTGTCCTGTATCCTGGGGATCCTGGTTCTGGCCATTCTGGTGACCGGGATCAGCCCCGTTTATGATTTCCCCGAGCCGGAGCCCTTCCACGGCCCCGATATCTTCAATCCCTACAAGGATTTGGATACGGCGAACTGCTGGAAACAGACGGCCCTCCATGTCCATACCCGGGTCAAAGGCCCGCTTCCCTACAACGAATGCGAGTATTGGCCCACCGAGACCTGGCAGGCCTATGATAGGCTGGGATACGACATCGTCACCTTCTCCAACCACAACGAGATCACGACCCATCCCTTTGATTCCACCTTGCAGGTGAATGTCTATGAGCAGGGATACAGCCCGTTCAAGTTCCATAAACTGGTCTTCGGCAGCCAAAAGGTCCATCATTTTGATGCGCTGATTCCGGTGCTGGCCTCGCAGAAGCAGCATCAGCTGGATTTCCTGGGGGCGGATTCGGATTTCATCCAGATCAACCATCCGTACCGGACGGTCGGCACTTCGCGTGAGCACATGGAGGCCCTGACCGGATACGAGCTGATGGAGCTGGATACCCACGTCAGCACCGAAAACGAGTATTGGGACTGGGCCCTCAGCGCCGGCCATTACAGCTTCGGCACGGCCAACGACGACCTGCACTATCCGGACCGTTCCGGCTGTATCGGGGTTCGTTGCAACTTCGTCTGCACCCCGTCCGGACACTATGAGGACCTGAAGGACGCCTTGCTCCACGGCCGCTTCTATTCCATGCGCGTGCCGGATTACGGCAACGGCGACTGGAATGTGAAAATTGCTGGGAATCAGGTACTTCCGTATGTGAAGAACATCGGCCTCGACGGGCAGACGGTCTATCTGGAGCTTTCTGCGCCCGCGGACAGCATCCGCGTCATCGGGCAGGACCATGCGACCCTGGCCCTGGTGCGCGATTGCAGTGCCATCGAATATGACATGCAGCCCGAAGACCCCTATGTCCGGATGACGGCATGGTATCCCGACGGAGCCGTGATCTATACCAATCCCTTTGCCCGGTATGACGCCTCGCAGGCGGACAGCCCGATGAACCAGGCCCCGCATCCGGTCAACATCCCGCTGACCCTGCTGTGGGGGCTTCTGACGGCCGCCGGCATCGCCCTGACCCTCTGGGCCCTGTACAAGATTCTGAAAAGTTAGCCACGCGGACGGCCATCTTTTCGGCAACAAATTGGCGCGTCCGGCAAAAAAGCCGTATCTTTGTAGCCCAAAAGATTTGAAGCTATGATACATGGAAAAAAGATAGTTGTCGTGATGCCGGCATACAATGCCGAAAAGACCCTGGAACGGACGTATGCCGAGATTCCCCGCGACATCGTGGACGAGGTGATCCTGACGGATGACTGCAGCCGCGACGGTACGGTGGAAAAGGCGCGTGAACTGGGTATCAAAGAGGTGCTGATCCATCCCAAGAACCGGGGATACGGCGGCAACCAGAAGACCTGCTACGACAGGGCCCTCGCCCTGGGCGCCGATATCGTCATCATGCTTCATCCCGACTATCAATATACGCCCAAGCTTATCGAGGCCATGGCCTATATCATCGCCAACGGCGTATATCCGGTCGTGTTCGGCTCCCGTATCCTGGGGAAAGGCGCCCGCAAAGGCGGTATGCCCCTCGTCAAGTACATCGCCAACCGGGCCCTGACCTTTACCCAGAACGTGCTGATCAACCAGAAACTCTCTGAGTATCATACCGGTTATCGGGCTTTCAGCGCCGATGTCCTGCGCAGCATCGACTATCACGTGTGCTCGGATGATTTCATCCTGGACAACGAGATGGCCGCCCAGATTTTCTGGGCCGGATATGAGATCGGCGAGGTGACCTGTCCGACCAAGTATTTCGACGACGCATCTTCCATCAACCTGCGGCGCAGTTCCATCTATGGCCTGGGCGTTCTCCGCGTTTCGCTGGTCTATCGCCTGTGCAAGTGGCATCTGTGCAAGTCGAAGCTCTTTCCCCGGCCATGAGACTCGCTGACCTGGCCCAGGGCAAGAGCGCCGATATGCGTATCCAGATATTCCGTTATCTGGTTTCCGGCGGCGTGGCTTTCCTGGTGGACGCCGGTCTGCTGGCCCTGCTGACGGAGTGTTTCGGCGAGCGGTACCTGCTGCTGTGGACGGCCATTGCCTTTGCCGCGGGCCTGTGTATCACCTATCTCTTCAGCATCCTCTGGGTGTTTGACCACCGCAGCCTGAGCAGCCGCAGCGCCGAAGTGACGATTTTCGTGCTGATCGGCGTCATCGGCCTGGCCCTGACCGAGGGCTTGATGTGGCTGTTCGCCGGGAAGGCCGGGATGCATTATCTCCTGGCCAAGATCCTGACCACCGTGCTGGTATTCGTCTGGAATTTTGCCGCCAAGAAAACGATTCTTTTCCGAAGTAAATGAAAAACAAGACTTTCCTGATCAATGTACTGATTGCCCTGGCCGCAGCGTTGCTGTTCATTCCGGGCATCGGCAGCGTACGACTGTTCGACTGGGACGAGATCAATTTCGCCGAATCCGCCCGGGAAATGCTGGTCACCGGCGACTGGTTCAACGTGCGGATTAATTTCGAATCTTTCTGGGAGAAGCCGCCGCTCTTTATCTGGGCGCAGGCCCTCAGCATGAAGGTGTTCGGCATCGGCGAATTCGCCGCCCGTTTCCCCAATGCCTTCATCGGCATCGTCACCCTGCTGGTGCTGTTCAGTATCGGCCGCAGGGCCGGCGGGACCCGTTTCGGCCTGCTCTGGACGATGATGTATGCCATCTCCTTCCTGCCTTTCCTGTATTTCAAGTCGGGCATCATCGATCCTTGGTTCAACCTTTTCATCTTCCTCGGGATCTATTTCTTCGCCTTATATACCGACCCGGCGGTGGCGGACCTGCGGATGCGCCATGCCGCCCTTAGTGCGCTGT
Organism: Bacteroidales bacterium; assembly: GCA_017471025.1. Lineage (GTDB taxonomy): Bacteria > Bacteroidota > Bacteroidia > Bacteroidales > UBA932 > Cryptobacteroides. The sequence continues at coordinate 7,802 of JAFUWX010000062.1, read as the reverse complement.
TTATCGGTCTGGCTATCAATACGAAAGGCCCTGTGGCCTTCCTGATTTTCGCCCTGAGTTTCGTCGTCTGGCTGGCCGTGCGCCGTTTCCGGATGGATTTCCGCTGGAAGGATGTGGCGGTGTATGCCGGGGTGCTCCTGCTCTCGGGCGGCGCCTGGTTCATCGCCCTGGCCCTCAGCGGCCATTTCGATGTGATCCAGGACTTTATTACCTACCAGATCCGGCTGTTCGAGACGAAGGATGCCGGCCATGGCGGATTCCTGCTGTATCATTTCGTGATCCTGCTCTTCGGCGTGACGCCGGCCTCGTTCTTCGCCCTGTCCTGCTTCCGCAAGAAAGCGCTGGAAGGGGAGGAGGAGAGCCGTCTGGCCGTGCTGTTCCGGTGGATGATGGTTTCTTTCTGGGTCGTGCTGATCCTGTTCACCATCGTCCGGACCAAGATCGTCCATTATTCTTCCTTCTGCTATTTCCCGATGTCTTTCCTGGCTGCCTATGCGGCGACCCGGATGCTGGACGGGAAGTGGCGTTTCGCTCCTTGGCAGAGTGGCCTGCTGATCGGTACGACCGTGGCCTTCGGCCTGCTGCTGACCGCCCTGACCCTGTTCGACCATTTCAAGCATCGGGTGATTCCGCTGGTCCATGACCCCTTCGCGGTGAGCTGCATGGAAGCCTCGTCCCAGTGGAAGGGCTTCGAACCTTTTGTCGGGATTATCCTGATCGGCGTGACGATTTGGTTCTGCGTGGCTTTCGCCCGTAACCGCAAGTGGCAGTATTTCATTGCTTTAGCGGCTGCGAACCTGTTCTTCTCGATGACGGCCATCCTGTGCGCCGTCCCGGAAATCGAGAAGTACAGCCAGGCTTCCGCCGTGGATTTCTATATCGAGCGGCAGGGGGAGGACTGCTATGTGCAGCCCGCTTATTTCAAGAGTTACGCGCAGTATTTCTATACGGACCGCAAGCCCGAGAATGCCTGTGAGGATTTCGAGTGGCTCTGCCGCGGCGAGATTGACAAGCCTGTCTATTTCGTGGTGAAGGATGTTCCCTGGGATGTGGAGCATCTGGCGGAGGATGCCCCGGAGGCGAAGCTGCTGTATCGCCGCTCCGGCTTCCAGTTCTTCAAGCGCGAGGTCCCGGTCGCTTATTTCAAGTAGCCCTCGCTCATCAGGCGGGACTGGATACGGGCGACGCGGTTGCTGATTTCCGGGTGTGAGGAAAACAGTTGGTTGACCGGACTTCCGGCCCGCGTGGAGGATGCCTCCAGGGCCTGGAGTTTCTGCAGGCCCTTCATCAGATAGACCGGGGATTTCCCTTTCTCTTTCAGGAAGGTATAGGCATAGTCATCCGCCTCGGTTTCCTGTTTGCGGGAGTGTTTGGCGTTGAACAGGGCTTCTCCGAGCGCCCCCAGCCCGGATTGGGTGAGCACCGCCACCTTTTGGCTGGTCGCCGCGACGCCGGTCATGGCGGCATTGGCCAGAATCGCGCTTTGCAGCTGTTTCCGGCTGTGTTTCAGGGCGACGTGGCCGATTTCATGTCCGATGACCCCGAGGATCTGCTCGTCCGTCATGATGTCCATCAATCCAGAATATACCCGGACGCTGCCGTCTGCACAGGCGAAGGCGTTCACCTCCTGGGTTTTATATACCTTGAAATTCAGCGGAATGCCATCCACGCTGCTCAGGCCGGACGTGATTTTGGCCAGCCGGACGGAGTAGGGGTCCTTGGCGGACAGCACCGTGCTCTGGGCGTCGAGTTTTTCGATATACTGGGCGACATAGGCCTGGATCTGGGCGTCGGTGATGGTGGCTGCCTGCAAGGCCTGGAGCCCCGATTGGGCGAGATAGCCGTAGTTGAGGGTCGAACAGGAGACCAGCATGCTTGCGGCCAGCCAGGTAAGGATGGTGCGGAGAAGGACCAATCGTGTTTTCATGGCGGTAATGTTCTTGGTAACGGTAATGCAAATTTAGTAAAAATTGCAGGAATACATAAGAATCCTTACCTTTGTGACGATATATCATTTATTATGAAGAGAATACTGTTCGTCATGGGCCTTTCGCTGCTTTCCCTTTTCTCCTGCAAAGGGTATGAGAATCTGGGTGTGGACGCTTTTGAAAAGAAGCTGTCCGAAGACGGGACCGTCCAGCTTCTGGATGTCCGTACCGCCGAGGAATTCGCCGCCGGGCACATCGCCCCGGCCATCAATGTCGATTGGTTTTCGCCTGATTTCATCCAGGAGGCGGAAGCCGTCCTGGACAAGCAGCGTCCGGTGCTGGTCTATTGCCGCAGCGGGAGACGCAGCGCGGCCGCTGCCGGCAAACTCGCGAAAGCCGGCTATTCCGTCTGCAATCTGACCGGGGGTTATCTGGCCTGGACAGAGGCCGGTAAGCCCGTTACCCGATACGAGGTCGAGCGTTTCCTGACCGCCGGCGGTGCGCCGGTGGAGATCACCCTCATCAAGCATGGTTCGCTGGAAATCCGCTACCAAGGCCTTTCCATCCAGGTGGACCCGGTGTCCAAGCTTGGCGACCGGGTGACGGACTATGCCGCAGCATTCCCAAAAGCCGATTTCATCCTCGTGACCCATGAGCATTTCGACCATTTTGACAAGGACGCCATCGCGGCACTGACCGGTCCGAAGACCAGGCTGATGACCAATGCCCGCTGCGCGGAGATGCTGGGATATGGCACTGCCCTAGCAAACGGCGATGCCGCCGACCTCACGGCGGACATCCGTCTGGAGGCGGTCCCGGCGTACAATACGACCGAAGGGCACCTGCAATTCCATCCGAAGGGGCGGGATAACGGATTTGTATTGACCATAGATGGGCTCCGGATCTATATCGCCGGCGACACGGAAGATATCCCCGAGATGGCGGATATTCGCGATATTGATGTGGCCTTCCTGCCTGTGAATCAGCCCTATACCATGACGCCGGAGCAGTGCGTCCGGGCGGCGAAAGTGCTTTCTCCGAAGGTGCTTATCCCGTACCATTACGGCGAGACGGACCTCTCCGGCCTCCCTGCGGCCCTGCCCGGGATGGACGTCAGAATCCGTCAGATGCAGTGATTCCGTTTTTCCCCGAGATAGTATGAAACCTGTCCGCATCGTCGGTGGTCTCCTTTTCCTGGCCGCCGCTTTTCTGGGCCAGCCCGCGGCAGCCCAGGAGACGTTGCGGGCTTCCCGGGTGGAAGCACGGGGCGGTCGGCAGCGGCTTCCGGCGCTCGGCTTGCCCCGAAGGGCGGACGGGACGGATGATGCCTATATCCGCTACCGTTTTCCGCAGTGGCAGGGTGCCGCATCGGCGTCTGATTCGCCGCGCTGGACGATGTTGCAGGCGGAGCAGGATATGCCCTGGCCTACGGCGCTTCCGCAGTCGATACGGGCGTTTTGCGGTGACTGGGCCGCCGTCCGGCCTTCAGGGAAGCTGTCAGTCGTATATGGCACTTGGCGGGGCGGGCTCTTTGTGGTCGTCTGCAAACAGACGCGGGGCGGCCTGGGCTGGAAATCCCTGGGCTTTATCCTTCCGCCGGGAGGTGCCCCCGACGGGGCCGATGTCTATCGCTATAGCACCAGCGTCAACCGCATCGAGTACCTGCTCGGCTACGATTTCTTCCCGAAACTCCCGCGTCACCTTCAGGAAATCATCGAGGAAATGACAGCCGCCGAACTCCTCTGCACCTTCCAGGAATCCGACTTCGGCGACCCGGACAGCCCCGATCCCGAGCGCGAACACGACTGGGAAGAAGACCAGCGCGATCTGGGGTAAGGGGTGTTATACAATAATCCCGGGCTCAGAACGAGTCCGGGATTATGCTGATAGTTTTACTCTACTTTTGTAGCGGTAACCCCTGTAATCAGGCCAACGCCTTCATTCGCACTATCAACATTACCATAGGGATTAAATGTTATAGTAATATTGCTTAAATAATCAGGCGATGTATATTCATAATTATTATTTTGACCAGAAGGCCATTCTGTTCCCCACGCGTGGTTGGCAATTACTTTGAATGGCATCCATGTGCTTGCAGGAACACTATTATACGTTATTGAGAATGTGCCATCGTCCAACATTGTCATATCGTTGGCGGTTTGACCCGGGTCCCATTCCGTGGTAAAAATTTGAGCAGGACTTCCGGCTATGGTATAAACAGTCTTATCCCAAGCAGCCACTGCATGGGTAATAGGATTGAATGTAATATTGACTTCCCCTGCTGTCCTTATGTTGAAAAGGAAATTACCATTTGAAGTGGATCCTCCCCATGAATTATCCCATGAATGATTTTCAACAACTTTGAACTGTATATGCCTTGTATCAGAAGAATAAGAAATATGATAGATTCCATCTGTGCCAAGCGTCATATCATTTGCAGTTTCGGTAGGAGCCCAAGCCGTTTTAAAAATACTAGCGACTGGTGTATTACCATCCCAGGAGCAACCCGCTACTGTATAAGTCGGAAGAGTAATCACCGGGGTGTCATACAGCGTGCCGGCGACAAGGGTCTTGTTTGATTTCTTCTTGGAAACGATCACATTGTCTGATGAATCATAGAGGGTGATAACAATGTCAGAGTCGCTTCCAGTGGGTGTGACGGGAACAGCCTTGTTGATAGCAGCGATGCCATTGAGGTTGTCCACCTTTACGGTCTCGGCACCTCCTGCCACAGTAAAGTATGATGCGATACTGGGAACATTGGCAATATGCACGTTCACCATCGCGGACTTATGCTCAAATACAATCTCTCCGGTGGCATTCAAGCTACCCTCCATTTTGAATTTCTTCTGAATCTCGCCGTAATCAACCTGAGTATATAAACCCTGCGGGTCGGGATACAGGGCGAAAGCTTCACTCTTATTCGCCGCTTCGTCAGCAGTGGCAACCCTGTCTAAAGTCACATTGCCTGTTCCCACATAGTAATTTGTTGCAGGGAAGTTACATGTAAACTGCCCGGTAGCTGTGTCATAAGCAAACGCCACATGCCAATAAGAATCATTATTACTGTGGGCAAGAACATAGATGTGATCTCCTTCTTCCCAAGCGAAATCACCAGCATTACTGATTGTGGCTTTGCTTTCAACACCGAAAGCGGGGAGATTGGCTCTGAAAGAGACTGTATTGGTTCCGGAAACCACTTCGGGGGTTTCTTCTACGGCCTGCGGTTCAACCTTGTTGCACGCGATGGCCGCGACTGCGAATATCGCAAGAATGGATATATACTTTTTCATAATCCTATCTCCTTATTTTTATTCCCAATCACCCCAATCATCTGCGCTTTCGGTGCTCATCTTCGGCGCATTTGTCTTCGCGGCAGACATAATGTTCTCCTCGAACCTGACTTTGATCTGCTCCACCTCGGGAGCGATGTAAATTGTTTTGTTCATACCTATAAGTTTTTTTGTTATTAATTTCAAGTTGGCGGGGATAGATTTTATTCTTCCCATTTGGACGGTAATCCATCCTATTTGTCGCCATGCGCATTACAACGCATTTGATGCAAAGTTAGCTATTTTTTGTTTACGGTGTATCCGTTTTCGCAAAAAAGATTGGAACGATTTAAGATAATGGCTTTCAGCCACCTCCAGCATCGATTCAGCATACAAAAGTAAACGTAATGATAGAAGCCTCATCTGGGAACTTTTATCCCAGCATCTTCATCAAGAGTTTGTCAGGGATATCGCCGCAGACCTGGCAAACGGTCTCTTTGACGAAAGACAGGGACGCCTCAGGGGTACGCTCGGACTGGAAGACACGGGGCTTGAATCCCGGGAAAGGAAAATCCAACTCCTCAAACAAGGCTTCCGGCGTACAGAATGTGCTCCGCTGCCAGCCGCTATAGGTGAGATTGGGGCCTCGGTAAACCCGGGAAATATCCCCGGTGACCACACGCCCCTGCATCTGAAGCCGGGCCAGCAAAGCATCGGCTTTCCCTTTGGGAATCCCCAAACGTTTCCGCACATCCGTGACCGTAAGACTGCCTTGCTCGCAAAGCATGTCCAAAATGACCTGCTGGTCATCTGTCGGTATGTTCTTGGGCAAGGAACGCCGCCAATTGACCAGTTCGCGATAAACTTCTACCGTGGCGAAGGCGGCTTTTCCGCCCCACAGAAACTTTCCATAAGCGATGTCTCCGGTCTGGATACAGTCAATCTTCCAGTCCCATGGCCCCAGATTATCGCTTGTGAACCAACAATCCCGCGGGGTGTGTTCCTCAATGGAGAACCCGGGGACGGGATTGGCGAAAAATGGGATCATGCCATAGTCATGGATCAGGTCCGACATCGATGCGGCGTCCCTGACGACGGGATGTTCAGCAAGGGGGTTGCGCGGTTCCATACCTTGGGTCCGTCTAAAGTAAGGCCGTAAAATCCGCTACCTGCCTGTCTGACAGGGGCTTCAGCTCAGCGGTCGGGAGCGTCGTCGCCAAAGCTACGACGTACATGCCGGCGGCCCGGGCGGCCTTCAGTCCGTTGATGCTGTCTTCATAGGCAACGCACGCCTGCGGGGCCACATGGACCCGGCGGGCCCCCTCCAGATAGCTGTCCGGGGCCGGTTTGCTGGCCTGGAAGTCCTCGGCCGAAACGACGGCGTCGAACATCGCCCGGAACTGTGGATGACAGCGGCACACCTGGGCCAGTTTCGGGGCATTGCTGCTGGTGACGACCGCCGTACGGATGCCCCGCCCATGCAAGTCGGCCAGATATTCCTCAAACCCAGGCACATAGTCAAAATGCATTTGGGCCTCGAAGTCGTTGAGCCGCCGGACAATCTCCGCTTGCAGATGCGCTCTCTCGCCTGAAAACCAACGGTTTAGGATATATGTTAGGGTCTGCCCTTTCATTTGCCGGATCATCTCCGTGTCATCCGGACAATAGTCCCGACAAATCCCTTCCCAAAAGTGGTCGTATTGTGGTTCGGTATGGAATATCACGCCGTCCAAGTCGAACAGGGCGGCCTTGTATTTCGTCCAATCAATCATAGCGTCAATCTGCATGTGCTAGGTGTTCCATCTTTGGTAGGCAAGCCGAGGGTCGCCCGACTCCAGATAGATGATTCCGCAATAGGAAAATCCGTGTTTGCGGAGATTATGTTGCATAATGGTATTGTCACGATGGGTGTCGATGCGGATATTGGGGTCCTTGGCGAAGGCGAAGTCCATGATGGCGGCGAAGACGCCATGGGCCTCCGGCAGGCTGGCAATCCGATGAATGACATGGTAAGGAAGGCTATCTTCCAGCCACCGCCCTTCATATATGCGGGCATAAGTGGGCTCCGGCGAGGGCAGAAAAGCAAAATATCCGACGATTCCGCTCGGGGCCTCGATGACATGGCCGGCCTGCCGTGCGATATCGGCTTCAATCATCGCCTGTGACGGATAGCCGTCAGGCCATTGATTGGGGTTGCCGGACGCCCGCATGATGCCCCTGGCCGCCTCCAGGACGGTCATGATGGAGGGGATGTCAGCTCGTTCGGCACTACGGATTCTCATGTTCTGTTTTGATGGTCTGCCAGATGCACGGCTAAGGCTTGCGCCGGAAGGAATATTACAAGTTCTGGATCTGCTCGATTGTTAGGCCGGTGGTACGGACGATTGTCTCAATCGGAATACCCGAGGCCTTGAGGTTTCGAGCAACGGTCAGGACACCCTGCTTCAGCCCTTTCTCTATGCCTTCCTGCCGCGCATAGGCAATCTGATTCCGTATGTCTCGTTCGGTAGTCATGTCGTTTTCGTATTTTACTTTCTCCTTCGGGGCAAAGGTAGCAATTTCCGCAGATTCAAACAACAGCCGGAAGATTTCCGATTCCAAT